>JAEYVN010000571.1 GCA_023431725.1 Pseudomonadota bacterium | reverse complement strand
GTATTGGCTTCCTCACCGCAGGGTTTGCCAGCCTCGAACAAGGCCGCCGCCGCGCGCGTCACCATGTCAGCGGCTTTCCATTCGGCATAGGCGCGCGCGATGGGAAACTGGATACCCTGGTTCTGTCCGATCGGCCGTCCGAAAACCACACGCTCGCTGGCATAGGCCGATGCGCGTTTAATGAAATAGCGCGCATCGCCAAGCGACTCGCCGGCCACCAGAACACGCTCGGCATTCATGCCGTCCATGATGCAGCGCAGCCCCTGCCCTTCCGGCCCGATCAGGTTCTCGACCGGAACGCGCAGATTATCGAAAAACAGCTCGTTGGTCTGGTGATTGATCATCGTGTCGACACGGCGCATGGTCAGTCCACTTCCCACCGCCTCACGCATGTCGACCAGAAGGACCGACAAGCCATCGGTCCGGCGCTTGACATCCTCCAGGGGCGTCGTGCGCACCAGAAGCATCATCAGGTCGGACTTGTGCGCCCGCGATGTCCAGAGCTTCTGTCCGTTCACGACATAATGGCTGTTACCGTCCTTTACCGCACGGGTTTTCAATTGTGTCGTATCCGACCCGGTTGTCGGTTCGGTCACGCCGAAAGCCTGAAAGCGCAACTCACCGGTCGCAATCAGAGGCAGATATTTCTGTTTCTGCGCTTCGCTGCCATGGCGCAGCATCGTGCCCATCATGTACATCTGGGCATGACACGCACCGGCGCTGCAGCCGCTGGCATGGATCTCTTCTAGGATCACGCAGCCGGCGCGGATCGGCAGACCGGACCCGCCATATTCTTCCGGAATCAATGCGCCGAGATAGCCGGCCTCACTCAATTCGGTGACGAACTCTTCGGCATATTCGTCCGTCGCCTCGAGATCACGCCAGTACTTGCCGGGATATTTGGTGCAGATCGCACGCACCCCTGCACGGATTTCCGGATAATCCTCGCCCAGCAGGACAGAGGTCAGCACAGTCTCGTCGGATGTCATTGCAGTTTTCTACGCTCCCTATCGCCCCTTGAACTCGGGCGGCCGCTTCTCGTTGAAGGCAAGCACACCCTCGCGGCGATCCTCGGTCGGGATTGTCCGCTCATAGGCCTGCACCTCAAGCAGCAATCCTCTCACCAGATCGGTCTGCAGTCCGTGATGCGCCGCCTTCTTGATCTGGCGCACGGATATCGGCGCGTTGCGGCAGATGATGCGCGCCGTCTCGATGGCCTTGCTCATCAGGTCCGCCGGCTCATACACGGCATTAACCATGCCCCAATCACAAGCCTCCTGCGCGCTGAAAGGCCGACCAGTCAGCAATAACTCCTTGGCTCTTCGCTCGCCTATGGCACGCGGAAGGTTCTGCGTGCCGCCGGCGCCCGTCATGATGCCGCGCGTTACCTCCGGCAGTGCGAAACGGGCATTACTGGACGCATAAATGAAGTCACAACAGAGCGCGATTTCGCAGCCGCCACCGAATGCAGCACCGTTCACCGCGGCGATGACCGGCACCGACGAATTCAGCACCGCATAGGCACTTTCCTCGATGATCGCGTGTTGCAGGCGCCAGTCATCGTCGCTCATCCCCTGCCGTTCTTTCAGGTCACCGCCAGCGCTGAATGCCTGGTCGCCGGCCCCCGTCAGAATGATGCAGCGCAAGTCACCGGGCGTAAAAGCAAGCGAGCCGAACACCTCGCGAAGGTCCTCGCAGGTCGCCGTGTTGAGCGCGTTACGGACCTCCGGTCTGTTGAAGCTCACAATCCACAAGCCCGGTTCGGGCGCGTCGATCTTCAACGTTCTGGTCCTGGGGATATTCATTGCGCAGCTTTCATGTCTGGCCATGGATCAGGTCATTCGCCTCGCCAAGCTTCGGCGCTACGCTGCGGTAAGCAGGCCGCACGCCATCAAACTGCAAAGGAATGCCCATCACCTTGCCTTGTCCGTCCGGCGCATCCTGGAGCATGCCGACGGCCTTACATTGTGGATGCACGACGACTTCGTCGAGCGTCAGCATGGGAGCGCTGGGCACACCGGCCTGATCGAGCTTTCCCAGCCAGACATCCCGGCTTGCCGTTGCAATGACATCCGAGATCAGCCCGTTCAACTTGTCCCTGTTCTTCACCCGTTCAGGATTGGATTTGAAATCCGGATCATTGAGCCACTCGGGATAACCGACGGCATTGCAGAAGCGCGTAAACAGATTGTCGTTGCCGGCCGCAATCACAATCCATCCGTCCGTTGCCTGATAGCCCTTGTATGGCGAGATGCCGGGGTTCTCCGAACCGAGTCGCCGGGGAAGACGGCCTGATGCAAGGAAATTCGCCGTGTGCATCGAGACCCAATTGAGCGACGTCTCATACAGCGACGTTTCGATCAGCGTCCCCTCACCGGTCGCATCGCGATTGCGCAATGCGGCAAGAATGCCGATAACCGCCCACATGCCGGTGCCCTGATCGACAATCGAGGGAGCAACGCGCACCGGGTCCGCACCCTCGTGTCCCGTAATGCTCATGATCCCGCCGAAAGCCTGCATCAGCGGATCGTAGCCGGGGCGATCCTTCATACCTCCGGCAGAACCATAGGCCCTGAGATTGCAATAAATCAGCGACGGCTTCAGCCCACGCAAGGTGACGCCATCAAGGCCATGCTTCTCGACGACACCGGGCCGCATGTTCTGGATGACGACATCGGCCTGCGCGACAACGAAACTGCGCAACGCAGCACACTGCTCCGCGTCCTTGAAATCGACGGTCGCCGATCGCTTGTTTCGATTGATGGCATGGAACAGCGCAGACGATTCGCCGACGAAAGGGGGCCCCCAGGATCGCGCGTCATCGCCGCCTTTTGGATTTTCGATCTTGATGACCTGCGCACCAAGCTCAGCGAGGATTTGCGCACCGACCGGCGCAGCCACGCTGGTGCCAAGCTCCATCACGACAAGACCCGACAATGGCAAACTGCTGCTCATTCAATTCTTGCCTCAATGCGCGTTATCGTGTTGTTCCGCGCGCTCCCTTGTTGCCGGCGACTAAATGTGGTTGAGTTTGTTATGTCAATCACACGTTTTGTATATCAAACGCTGATGCGGAGGCCACAGGCGTGACATTTCCAAAGCGCGTAACGATCAGCGAAGTCGGCCCTCGTGATGGCTTGCAGATCGAAGCCCAGCAGGTCGCGACCGCCGACAAAATAAGCCTTATTCAGGCACTGGTTGAATCCGGCATCCGGCAGATCGAGGTATCGGCCTTCGTTCATCCAAAGGTCGTTCCGCAAATGGCGGATGCCGAGCAGGTTTTCGCCGGAATGCAACGCAAGGCCGGCACGCGTTACGGCGCACTGGTTCCCAACGCGAAAGGGGCGGAGCGCGCAATTGCGGCCGGCGCCGACGATCTGAAGATCGGCATCGCAACCAGCGACACGTTCAACGAACTGAACATTCGCATGTCCACCGAGCAGGGCATCCGCACGCTCGACGACATCGCAAAAGCCGCACAAGGAACGCAAAGCAGACTGCTCGGCATTGTCGCCACGGCCTTCGGATGCCCTTACGAGGGCCGCCTCGCCCCGGACCGGCTCTACCAACTCTTTGAACAACTGGTGGGTTTCGGTGCGCCGGTGATCTATCTCGCCGATACCACCGGCGTCGCCAATCCAGTCATCATCCGCAGGACGCTCGACGACCTGAAACGGCGCTGGCCCCAGCAGCGGATCGGATTGCATCTGCACAACACGCGCGGTCTCGGGCTGGCCAATGCATATGCGGGACTGGAGCTTGGCGTTGCAGATTTCGAAAGCTCAATCGGCGGACTTGGCGGCTGCCCGTTCGCTCCGCGGGCCGTCGGCAATATCAGTACGGAAGATTTCGTCCATATGCTGCACCAGATGGGGATCGAAACCGGCATCGATCTGGATCGGCTCATCGAAACCGCGCGGCTGGCGCAATCAACGCTCAATCGGACACTGCCGGGCATGGTCATGAAGGCGGGGAAAGCCGACGAGCTTCACGCCAGAACTGCGGAACGCATGAAGGTAGACTAACGCAAATTGCGCTTCATCCGGCATAGCCCATACGCCGGGAAATATGAGAAGCGGTTTCACCGACCCAGACCTTGAGCACTTTTTCGCCGCCCAAGGCCTGCATCGCCTGGTCGGGGC
>JAEYVN010000499.1 GCA_023431725.1 Pseudomonadota bacterium | reverse complement strand
TTCGCCGGATCGACGGCGGTTGCCGTCGAAATGATGACATCGACGCCATCGGCCTTGATGCGGTCATAGCCGAATTGCTGCGCGCTGATATCGATCAGGCCGGCAATCACGGCATTGCTTTCCGGCGGTGCTGTATAGGTCGCATTGGTTTCGACCAGCGTGACCCGGATGTTGGGATTAGCCTGGCGCAACGCGCGTGCGCAACGTGCGCCGCCAAAACCGCCACCGATCACAACGACCGATGGGCCGATCGCTTGCGCGAGCAGGGGGCTTGGAAAGACAGCAGCCGCGGTGCTAGCCGCGGCTGCCTTGATCAGTTGTCTGCGATCGACGCGCCTAATCACGCGATCTCAAGATTGTGGTTCTTCAGCGGGAACGTGCGATAGCGTTTGCCGGTCGCCGCGAAGATGGCATTGAGCACAGCCGGTGCTGCCACGAAGATCGTGGGTTCGCCGACACCGCCCCAGAAATCGTTCGTCGGCACGATGACCGACTCGACATGCGGCATCTCGGCCATCCGAAGCGAACCATAGGTATCGAAGTTCGTCTCGACCACGGCGCCATCCTTGATCGTGATGCCGCCATGGAACAGCGCCGACAACCCGTACACGAACGAGCCGGCAATCTGCCGCTCGATCTGCGCCGGGTTCACCGCGTGGCCGGGATTGGTGGCCGCCACGATGCGATGCATCTTGACGTTGTTGTCCTTCACCGACACTTCGGCCACCGCCGCGACATAGCTGCCGTAACCCATATGCTGGCAGATCCCGCGGAAGATACCGGCGGGCGCCGGCTTGTCCCAGCCGGCCCGTTCGGCAACCGCATTCAAGACAGCAAGATGCTTCGGATGCTTGCCCATCATCTTGCGGCGGAATGCCAGCGGATCCTGTCCGGCCGCATGCGCCAGCTCGTCGATGAAGCATTCCAGATAGATCGCATTCTGGTTGTTGTTCACGCCACGCCAGAACCACGGCGGCACATGCGGGTTGCGCATGGAGTGATCGACCAGAAGGTTCGGGACGTCATAACCGAACTGCCCTTCCGTGCCGCCGGCATTCAGACCCTGGAAGGTTGCGGGATCGGAACCGGCCTGCATCGCTTCCGGACGCGCATAGGCGAGGATCGACTGACCGGAGATGCGCATATGCAAGCCGACAAGGTTGTTGTCCTTGTCGAGTGCGCCGGTCAGCTTGCACTGCGTCACCGGATGATACACGCCATTGGTCATGTCCTCTTCGCGGGACTTGAGCAGCTTGATCGGCGTGCCGGGCATCTGCTTGGCGATCAACACTGCCTCGGTGACGTATTCGCTGCGGGCGCGCCGGCCGAAGCCGGTGCCGAGCATCAGGCGATGCACTTCGCACTGATCGGCACGCAGACCGGATGCCGCGATGGTCGCGGCGAAGGCTGCCTCGCCGTTCTGCGTCGAGGTCCAGACCTCGCATTTCTCGGGCGTATAGAGCGCTGTTGCGTTCATCGGCTCGAGACAGACGTGGTTCTGATACGGATAGGCGTAGACGGCTTCGAGCTTTTTTGCGGCCCCTGCGAGCGCCGCCTGAACGTCACCCGCCTTGTTGCCGACGAACTTGGTATCGGCGGTCAGCCCCTCCTCGAGCCATTTCGCGATCGATTCGGATGACACATTGGCGTTCGGGCCCTTGTCCCATTCGATCGGAAGAGCATCGAGCGCGGTCTTGGCCTGCCACCAGGTATCCGCAACGACCGCAACCGCCTTGTCGTCGACCTGAACGACCTTCTTGACGCCCTTCATGTTCGCGACTTTGGACGCGTCGAAGCTCTTCACCTTGCCGCCGAAGACCGGGCAATCCTTGATCGCCGCGTTCAGCATGCCCGGCATGGTGAAGTCGATCGAATACACCATCTTGCCGTCGACCTTGTCGCGGGTATCGAGCCGCTTCAAAGGCTTGCCGGCAATCTTCCAGTCCTTCGGATTTTTCAACGCGGGCTTTTCGGGCACCGGCAGTTTGGCCGCAGCTTCGGCAAGCTTGCCGTAGCTGAGCTTGCGGCCCGACGGACCATGCGTCACGATGGAATTCGCCGCGCTGCATTCGGATGCCGGCACCTTCCACTCATTGGCGGCGGCCTGGATCAGCATCATGCGTGCAGCTGCGCCGCCCTCACGCACATATTGATGCGACTCGCGAATGGCGCGGCTGCCGGTGGCGTTGAAATTGCCCCATGCACGCTTGCGGCGGACGTTTTCCGCAGGCGTTGGATACTCGGTGACGACCTTCGACCAGTCGGCCTCGAGTTCTTCCGCGATCAATTGCGCGAGGCCGGTCTGCGAGCCTTGCCCCATTTCCGCGCGCACGACGCGGATCGCGACAGTGTCATCCGGCCTGATCGCAACCCAGATGCCGAGTTCGTTCGGGCTGAGATTTTCGCCAAAGCCCTGTGCGGGGCTCGACTGCGCCAGTGCTGCTGCGCCAAACGGCAAATCGAAGCCGAGTGCCATACCGCCAGCTGCGGCCGTGCCAATCACGAAGGCACGCCGATTCATCTTCGGGACCACATTCATGCGCGCCTCCCTCAAGCCTTGGCCGCGGCATGGATGGCCGCACGAATCTGCTGGTAGGTGCCGCAGCGACAGATATTGGTCATCGCCTGATCAATGTCGGCATCGGTGGGCTTCGGCGTGTTCTTGAGCAATTCGACAGCGGCCATGATCTGGCCGGACTGGCAATAGCCGCACTGCGGCACGTCGTTGTCCACCCAGGCCTGCTGCACCTTGTGGAGCGTGCCATTCTGGGCGAGGCCCTCGATGGTGACGACCTTGGTGCCAACGGCACCGCTGACGGTGAATGAGCAGGAGCGTGTCGCTACGCCATCGATATGCACGGTGCAGGCGCCGCATTGTGCAATGCCGCATCCATATTTAGTACCCGTCAGCCCGACATTCTCGCGAATGACCCAAAGCAAGGGGGTATCGGGATCGACATCGACGTCGTGATCTTTGCCATTGATGTTGAGACGAAGCATTAGCCAACCTCTCCAGGTGGTACATTCCGATCGACACATCTGACGACCGGTGCGCAGGCATAATCCAAAGATGCTAATTGGATTATTTCCAATCAACAATTGCGAGCCAACGATATTCCCGAACTATCGAAAGTGATCGGAAGAGGGGAAAGCAGGATTTGCGGCGGCGCAACACCGTGTCGCGCAAAGGCCGGATCCGCCGCTGACGGATGACGTCAGATCGGGCGGCTAAGTCCGGGCATCAACTCGCGGCGAGCGCTGCCAGCGCACCAAGCGCAAGGGCGAGACCCGCGGCTTTGCGGATCGTGACGGCTTCGCGCAGGATGAAGATGCCGAGCAGCGCGGCCACGATGAAACCCATCTGCGCGATCGGCACCAGCGCGCTGGCTTGTCCCAGCGTCAGGCCACGCAGGAGAAAGAGCGTGGCGCAAACAAGTGCGATTGAAGCGGGAATGCTGTACCTGAAGGTGATTGCAGGAAGGCGTAAAGTTCCTTTCGCCTGAAAGACGATCAGGGTCGCAAGCGGCATGAACACCGCAGCCTGCGCCACCATCAGGATTTCCGGACCGGCGCCTGACCGCAGTCCCATAGTGTGAAAAAAGGTCGCCGTTCCAAAGGCGATGGTGGCGATGCCGACCTGCAGGAGCGATGTGCGCTGCGCCGGTGCTGAAATTGCACCGATGCGCGCGCTGGTGCCGACCAGCAGCCATGTTGCGGCCAGTGCGAGCGCAAGTCCAGCCACGCGCGTCGTCGTCAGTTGCTCCCCGAGCCACAAGATCGACAGCGATACGGTGACGATGAAGTTGAGACGGAAGATTGTTGCATTGGTGCTGACCGAACCGGTCGCGAGACTGCGGTTGAAGAAATAGAAGCCAACGAAGTAGAGCGCGCCGGCCACTGAGCCCCACAGTGCGCCCGCTGTAAAGGACAGCGTGCCGGTTGCCAGCGCAAAGATGATGACCGCCGGACAGAACAGCCAAGCCTGCGCCATCAGAAAATGGTCGGCACGAATGCCGGCAGCGGCCGCCTGTTTGTAAATGAAATCGGAGAAGCCATAGCAGGCCATCGCGAGGACGGCATAGACGATCGGTTCGGGCATTTTGGGGATTAT
>JAEYVN010000430.1 GCA_023431725.1 Pseudomonadota bacterium | reverse complement strand
GCCTGGCCCTCAGCGTTGGTCTGCCCCGTCGCGCCGCGATGACCACGACGATGAGGCCGACCATGATGTTGACGGCGTTCGCGCTGCTCGAACCGGCCCGGACGCCACACCTCGATCAATTCCTGCTCGGCGGGCGACGCCTCGGATGCCGCATCACAAGCCTCAATGGCCGCTTCGGCGTTCAGCACGACTTCAGCGCTCTCGGCCGGGGTTATCGTAGGCTCCGACAACTCGTTGTTGGTCGCGTCTGAAACCACCGGCTCGGCTACAACAACCTCGTCGGTCGCGTCTGGTGCATTTGCGACTTCATTCGCAGCGGCCTCAACGGAAGGTGCTTCATCGACCGCCGCGGCTTCCGCCACCGGCATCTCGACCCCGTCCGGCGTTTCGTCGTTCAGCACGCTTTCCGCAGCGACTTCGGGCGACGATTCCACTTCGTCGGTCGATGCAGCTTCCGGCGCGACCACCGGCTCCGTGGCAGCCACGGCCTCGACCGGTTTCGGCCGGCGCTCCATACGATAGCCCAGCGAGCGCAGGATCGAGGCAAAGTCCTCACCGGACGAGCCGACGAGCGAGGTCATGCCGACGGTCACAGTGAAGCCGGTGCCATCGAGCGCCCCCGGCGGCTTGATACCGGGCGAATTATTGCGCCATGCCAGCGCCGGACGAACGAGATCGGCCAGCCGTTCCAGAATATCGACACGAACCGCACGCTCGCCAGCCACGCGATAGCCGGCGACACGATACAGATTCTTTTGAATGTCCTTGTTGGCTGGAATCGACGTACGGCCGCTCGACGCAAGCTGCTGAACGTCGTCAACCCCTCGCATATCGCCGTTGTCGAACTTGGTCGCATAAAGCAGCGTCGCCAGTGTGCGCGGCGCTGGCTTCAGCGATTGCGGGATATAGATGTGATAGGCGCCGAAACGGACGCTGTATTTCCGCAGCGTCGCGCGCGATGGCTGATCGAGCCCCTTCACATCCTCGGCGACCTTCTGCCGCTCGAGAACACCCAGATCTTCGATCAGGCGATAGGCGATGCCACGCGCAATGCCGGTGACGTCCTCTGCAGCGGCAAGCGCCGTGAGCGGCCCGAGCAGCTTGTCGATATGCGCCTTGACCCACAGGTCGAGCCGCGATTGCACCTGCTCGCGCGGCGTGCCGGTCAACTGCTCGTCGGCAAGAATGCGAACGCGTGGGCGCAGCACTTCTTCGCCCGCCACCAGCTTGGCAACTGCATCGCCCGTCCAGCGAATGGTACCATCCGAGGTCAGGACGAATTGCTCGTCCGGCGCCTGGGACAACCGGCTGGCACGGATATCGATCTCGCCAGCCAGCGCCTTCTGCGCAGCCGCATGCAAAGCCTTGGCTTCAGAGCCGCCAGCCGACGGATCGGCAGCAAAACGGAAGCCTTCGAGACGCCCGACCAAATGGCCTTCGACCGTGACGTCGCCAGTTTTTGAAATTTCACTATCCAATGTTGTGTTCTCGCGAAGTCGCCGCATTAATACGCTTGTGCGGCGATCGACAAAGCGGGCCGTAAGGCGTTCGTGCAAGGCATCCGACAATTTGTCCTCAACGGCGCGCGTGACGCCTTGCCAGTGATCGGGATCGGCAAGCCAATCCAGTCGGTTGGCAACAAACGTCCAGGTTCGTACATGCGCGATCCGTGTGGAGAGAGAGTCGATGTCGCCTTCGGTATGATCCGCCTGTGCCACCTGGCGAGCGAACCAGTCGTCAGGGATTTTACCCTCTCTCATCAAAAATCCATAGAGGGTCGTGACAAGTTCGGCATGATTGGCGGGTGCAATCTTCCGGTAGTCCGGAACCTGACATGCATCCCACAACCGCTCGACGGCACTGCGCGTTTTTGCCAGCGACCGAATATCCTCGTCACGAGCAGCGTGCTCAAGCACTAGGATGTCCTCAGCGAGCGGCGCTCGCGTCAACCCAGGCTCCGTCGGCACCTGCGACAATGAGGCCTGCAATGCACCGATCGATGCAAAATCGAGATCGGAATTGCGCCACTGCAACAATTTCAGTGGTTCGAATGAGTGGCTTTCCAGTTGCTGCACCAATTCGTCATCGAAGGGAGCACAACGTCCGGTCGTACCAAAAGTGCCGTCACGCGTGGCGCGGCCAGCGCGGCCAGCGATCTGCGCAAGCTCGGCGGGATTGAGATTGCGGAATTGGTAACCATCGAATTTGCGGTCGGACGCGAAGGCGACATGGTCGACGTCCAGATTGAGACCCATGCCGATGGCGTCGGTTGCGACCAGATAATCCACGTCTCCGGACTGATAAAGGGCCACCTGAGCGTTGCGGGTCCGGGGTGACAATGCTCCTAGAACGACCGCTGCTCCGCCCCGCTGACGCCTGATCAGCTCTGCTATGGCGTATACTTCGTCCGCCGAGAACGCGACGATCGCCGACCGGCTCGGCAGCCGGGTCATCTTGCGGTCGCCGGCGAAGGTGAGCTGCGACAGGCGGGGCCGCGAAATGATGTTGGCGCCCGGCAGCAGCTTTTCGACCATCGGCCGCACCGTGGCGGCTCCCAGAATCAGCGTCTCCTCGCGACCGCGCCGATTGAGAATGCGGTCGGTGAAGACATGCCCGCGCTCGAAATCGGCCGCGATCTGGATCTCGTCGATGGCGATGAAGGCCGGATCGATGTCGCGCGGCATCGCCTCGACGGTCGATATCCAGTAGCGCGGATTATTCGGCTTGATCTTCTCTTCGCCGGAGATCAGCGCAACCGAATCCGGGCCGATCCGGGCCGAAACCTTGTTGTAGACCTCGCGCGCCAGAAGCCGCAGCGGCAGTCCGATGATGCCGGATGAATGAGCCAGCATCCGCTCGATCGCCAGATGCGTCTTGCCCGTATTGGTCGGGCCCAGAACAGCTGTAACGCCAGCACCGCGCATGCGGGTGTCGCTTCGAGGACTGGGCGAAAAGGAAATGGGCATCTGCGATCCGAAACCGAAGCGTGGGGATGTGGCGAATATGTCGTTTAGGAGATGCTTCCGGTTGCGATCACGTCACACCAATGGCCCGGTCTGTACCACAACGCAACACCTCAGCACTTTTTCGGTTCGGCCACTGCGACATCCAGAACGACTCTCGAACGAATCGCGGCCGAATCGCGGACTCGCGCGGCGTTCGCCTTCGTTCACGCGATATATAGCATCGATTTCGAAAAATCCCCTAGATCGGGTGTTTTCACGCACGTTCCGACCTTTCGGAAACCAGCACGCCACAAGCGCGCCCGAGTCGGCACAACGCGGAAGAGTCAAGCACGAGCCGACGACCGAAGATGTGGAGAACAGCGGGGATAATGCAAGATCGTTATTGCGTTTTGAGGCTCGCCCGGCGGGGCTGCGGCATGACGTTGAAGGCGGTCGCCTCCATCACGCCAAGTCCAAGCGGCGTCGGCACCTGCACCCGGATCGGCACCATCACCCGCGTGTCGGCGATCGGCACCAGCCATGTTTCCATATCGCGCTGATCGACCAGATATTTGATTGCCGCACGGGTTGGCACATGTCCGGCCAACGGCGCGAAATAGATGGCGCAGACCAGCGCCGGCCCCTCGTAACCCGGGACTTTCACCTGCTCGACCCGCTTGTAGGCCAGCGTCAGGTCATATCGCATACGGCCATCGAAAATCGGCGTGTGCTGCCGGCAGACTTCCGGACGCATCAGATCGCCGTTGCCGGCCACCCGCAGCAGCGATCCGGTCATGGGATCGAGTACGTGGCGCCGATGTGCATCCGTGACCGGAACGCGATTGGGAGGTTCCGGCGAGGGCGGCACGATGGACACGTCCTTCACGGCCCCGTCATTGAGCGTGAGGCTCAAATCCTCGCCCTTTTTGCCGCTCCTGATCGAAACCGCATATTTGGCCGGAACAAAGCGGTCATTCTTGATCAATCCGCGGGAGGAACCGCTGCCCCGGCCTGAACTGAACATGCGTGCCAGGCCCGATGTCGCACCACTGGCTTCGGCCGAGAACCGGTCTGCGCCCACATCGATGGCCCAGGCTCCCTCGCCCAGCTTCACGCCGCCCAGACTAACGGCATAGCGCGCATCGAGTTTGGCTTGGGCGTGTGCCTGGTCGGCCGAGGCCCAGGCGAATAAGGCCCCCGCCAGCAGGATCACATTGAAAGAGTTCCGTCGAAATGGCACCAAGTACCCTCATCGCCCGGTCTTGGGGTGGTCCGGCAAGATCTCGTCGGCGCGAAGGATTTGCCGCCAATGCGCCGATTGTGTGGTCCGGCAGCCCGTCATCGCCTTGACGCCTCGGCCACACGTCTTTATACGTCCGCGGCCTAGCAGACATTTCTCCTGCCACCATGGCCTTGCGCCCCTTGGCGCGGCCCGAACGATTAGGATTTTGACCATGTCGCGGAAGTGCGACCTGACCGGAAAGTCGGCACAGACCGGTCACAAGGTGAGCCATTCGAACCGCAAGACCAAGCGGCGGTTCCTGCCGAATCTCGTCAATGTGACGCTGACCTCCGACACGCTCAATCGCTCGGTGCGTTTCCGCATCTCGGCCAATGCGCTGAAGACGGTCGACCATCGCGGTGGTCTGGACGCGTTTCTTGCGAAGGCCAAGGATGTCGAGTTGTCGCCGAAGGCGCTCGATCTGAAGCGCGCTCTGGAAAAGAAGCTCGCCGCCGCGAGCTGACGCCCGGCGTCAAATTTGATTTTTGAAATCGCCCGTGAAAGCGGGCGATTTCTTTTTATGCCTGCATGTCTTTATGCCTGCATCTTCGCTTTAGCGATCCAGCAGGGTGAACTGCAGCAGGATCGTTCGCTGAAGCATCGAGAAATTGTCGTCGGAGACGAGCGTCAGCACGGTCTCGCCCTTCGGCGTGCGGTGGAGGCTCAGGCCTTCCATATTGTCGATCTCAAATCCCATATCGGCCGAGATCAACTGCGATCCTTCGAGCACCGCTCCCGCCACGATATCGGACATCGCGACGCTGCGGATCCGCATGGCCACCCCACGGCGCCATGAAAAGGATCGCTCGAGAATCAGAAAATCCGAATTCGGCCCTACGACGCAATCGACGATGTCGAATTCGCCGCTTCGCTTGACCGCAAACAGACCGGGCTTTGGTCCGCCAACCAGAAAGCCGCGGATGTTTTTGGCCTCATCGAAGCCTCGTTCCGATATTGCAATCAGTGCGCCGGCCAGCGGCGTTCCTTTCGGCATCACCTGAAGACATTCGATACCCGCATTACTCGGCAGCTTCGCCATCTCCGGCGGAGTCGGCACGAGCGTCGCGCGCGACAGAAGCCCGCGCTTTGCGACATCGAATTTCAGGATGCGATGCACGCGCTCCAGCGCGACATAGGCGAAACCGCCGTCCTCCGCGAGGGCTTCGGCATCGTACCAGCCGCGCGCCGTGATCGGACGCCCGTCGCTGTACAGCATCGGCGCAATCTCGCCATCGGCAATCCCTGACGGCGCATCGCCCTGATAGGTGATGCGTCCGCGAACCCAGAAGCCTCTATCCGTCACTGCAAGAAAATTGCTGCCGTTGGCTGCAAGACTGATCGACGAGAGACCGCCGAAATGCTTGTGCGGCGATGACAGAACTAACCCGCCGCGGAAGACGAGCGAGCCAAATTGCTTCCGGGCGGGCTCGCGAGGATCGAAAGCATCGATGCGCCTCGCCTGGATATCGATTTTTGCCAGAGCATCGACAGCAGCGGAAGCCGGTGCACCTTGCGCGTGGCCGATCGATAGTCCACCGCACAATAAAAAGAGCGCTGCCATCGGCAGCGCCCATCCCTTTCCAAACCACATCACGAATGCAGCCTGCGCGGTGGTGTCCGACGCGGGATGACGGGCTCACGGCCGTCCTCTTCAAACAGTTCGGCCAGCTTCTCGGTCATCGCGCCACCGAGTTCCTCGGCATCGACGATGGTCACGGCACGCCGGTAATAGCGCGTGACGTCGTGACCGATACCGATCGCGATCAGCTCGATCGGCGAACGCGTTTCGATCTCCTCGATGATCCAGCGCAGGTGCCGCTCGAGGTAATTGCCCGAATTGACCGACAGCGTTGAATCGTCGACCGGTGCACCGTCCGAAATCATCATCAGGATGCGGCGCTGTTCCGGCCGCGCCAGCAAACGGCGATAGGCCCAGTTCAGCGCCTCACCGTCGATATTCTCCTTGAGGAGACCTTCGCGCATCATCAGGCCGAGATTCTTGCGCGCACGACGCCATGGCGCATCGGCGGCCTTGTAGATGATGTGACGCAGATCGTTCAGGCGGCCCGGATTCGGCGGCTTGCCGGCCGCAAGCCAGGCTTCGCGCGACTGACCGCCCTTCCACGCCCGCGTGGTAAAGCCGAGGATCTCGACCTTCACACCGCAGCGCTCCAACGTGCGCGCAAGAATATCGGCGCAGGTGGCGGCGACGGTGATCGGACGACCGCGCATCGAACCTGAATTGTCGAGCAGCAAGGTCACGACCGTATCGCGGAAATTCGTGTCCTTCTCGCGCTTGAACGAAAGCGGATGCATCGGGTCGATGATGATGCGCGACAGACGCGCGGGATCGAGAATGCCCTCTTCGAGATCGAACTCCCAGGCTCTGTTCTGCTGCGCCATCAGGCGGCGCTGCAGCCGGTTGGCGAGCCGGGCAACAACGCCCTGCAGATGCGACAATTGCTTGTCGAGATAGCTGCGCAGGCGGTCCAGCTCTTCCGGTTCGCAGAGATCTTCCGCCTCTATTTCCTCGTCGAACTTGTTGACGAAGGCGCCGTATTCCGGCCCGCGATACTCGTTGTGACCGCCCCGCGGCCGCCAGGGCTCCGACGGCGTTTCGGAATCACCCATGTCCGCGTCGTCGTTCATGTCCGAGCTGGGCGCATCCATGGCTTCCGCCATCGCATCCTCGGCATCGTCGGACGACGCTTCGGCCTCCTCGACCGACATGCGCTGCATGTCTTCCGATTCAGACGACTCGCCCTGCTCGCCGTCTTCGCTCTGGCTGCGATCGTCCTCGCTCTCCTCGGTCTCGTCGTCGTCTTCCTCGGAGTCGCGATTGCGGTCTTCGCCCATATCGAGCGATTCGAGCAGATCATGAACGGCATCGCCGAAGCGCGCCTGATCATCGATCACGAAATCGAGCCGATCGAGACCCTTGCCGGCCTTGTCC
This sequence comes from Pseudomonadota bacterium, assembly GCA_023431725.1. Classification (GTDB taxonomy): domain Bacteria; phylum Pseudomonadota; class Alphaproteobacteria; order Rhizobiales; family Xanthobacteraceae; genus Pseudorhodoplanes. The sequence continues at coordinate 1,033 of JAEYVN010000430.1, read as the reverse complement.
TCGATGATCGGGCGCCACAGATCGACCAGCTTCTTTGCAGCCGGCGGCGGCGCCTCTCCGGTCAGCCGCTCGCGCACCATCATGGCGATGGCTTCCTCGATCGGGGCATCCGCACGGTCGGTGACGGCGTCGAATTTGCCGCGATGGAATTTGTCATCGAGCATCGCCGAGAGATTCTTGGCGACGCCGGCCATCCGGCGCGAACCGATTGCCTCGACGCGCGCCTGCTCGACAGCGTCGAAAATGGCCTTGGCCTGCTGGCCGCCGGGGATCAGCTTGCGATGCACATTGGGGTCATGACAGGCAAGTTTCAGCGCCACGGAATCGGCATGGCCGCGCACGATCGCCGCTTCCGCTCGCGTCAGCTTGCGGGCCGGCTCGGGCAACCGCACCTTGCCGCCGATCAGCCCCGGACGTTCCGCCGCGAACGCGACTTCGATCTCCGGCTTCTTGGCAATGGCCCGCAGACATCCGGTCACCGCCCGCTTGAAAGGCTCGGCGGGTGATTCCTTGGGAGACGGCTTCGCTTTGTAGTTCGAGGACATCGAAATCTTTGCTCAATGCCGTTCCGGGACACGCGGCCCCGGAATCCAGGCCTCTTCAGCCAGATACTGCGCTCCGGGGCGCGTGCAATGCATGCGCCTCGGCCAGATGATCAGGTCAACGCCACATTCAGCGAGGACTCCGGCAATTCCTGCCCGAAGCTGCGCTGATAGAATTCAGCCACGATCGGCCGCTCGAGTTCGTCGCATTTGTTGACGAAGGTCACGCGGAAGGCGAAGCCGACATCGCCGAAAATGTCCGCATTTTCCGCCCACGTGATCACCGTGCGCGGGCTCATCACCGTCGACAGATCGCCGTTCATGAAGGCGTTACGCGTCAGATCGGCGATCCGCACCATCTTGCTGACGATGTCGCGGCCTTCCTCGTTGCGGTAGTGCTTGGCCTTGGCCAGCACGATCTCGACTTCCTTGTCGTGCGGCAGATAGTTGAGCGTCGTCACGATCGACCAGCGGTCCATCTGACCCTGGTT
>JAEYVN010000389.1 GCA_023431725.1 Pseudomonadota bacterium | reverse complement strand
ACGACTTTGATGCGCTCGGACAAACCAAGCAGGCTGGCAGCGATCTTGACCTTGCGGCCGAAGGGCGAGGGGGGCGATGAACGAAGGATCATTGAGGCCTATCCGGAATCTGATTGACGCGGCCTTCTATCAGACTCTCCCCGGCCATTGCGAAGCCAGCAAAGGCGCAGCTGTCATGCAGCGCACCTGTCATGCAGAACACCAGTCCTGCAGAACACCAGTCCTGCGGCGCTGTCCTGCAGCATGACGAAACATGTGCTGTCGCCCGGGTGCAATGAGCAAATAGTCATGGACGCTGCGGCAACACACGATCGCCGCGCGAAGGCACGCAAGACCAGCAATGGCGTTTTTTATTATCCGGTGATCACGAGGTTGACAGCCTTCGGTCCCTTGCCCTTCTTGTCGGGCTCGACATCGAAGTTGATGCGCTGTCCTTCGGTCAGTGATTTCAAGCCGGCTTGCTCGACCGCCGTGATGTGTACGAACACATCGCGTCCGCCGTCGTCAGGTTTAATGAAGCCATAGCCGCGTTCGCCATTGAAGAATTTGACGGTTCCCGTTTGAGGCATCGGGGAACTCCCTTTCCCGCAATTTGCTAAGCCGCCGTCCCCCACGGCGCAGCGGCTCGGCCGGACATTCACAATCGGGGAAAGCGTCAGCCTTTCACGGGGCCTCGGTCACTCCGCCGGCCCCCTTTGAAGAGGGCGGAACGTCAAAGCCAGTGGCGTAAGTTAAGACCAACGGAGCGCGGCTGAAAAGGGAAATACAGCAGAAAAGTGGCTTTAAGTTGCATAAACAGAATCGACGCGGGTCGTCGTCGGTTCATTCCGCCATAAAATTTGCGCCAACGCGGGCAGCAAAACTTTCGCTTCGTCCGCCAGTGTCCACGGCGGATTGATCACCAACAAACCTGTACCGCGCAGTCTACTTTCGTCGACGGAGTCGCGAATGAGTTCGATGCGCAGGGCGTTATCGATCTTTGCTTTCTCGATCGTGCGAATGAAGGCGACGATCTCACGCTGGTCCTTGATCGGATACCAGGCGACATAAACACCGCCGCTCCATTTGCGATGCGCAGCAATCAGCGCGTCGGCGAGACGCGTCAGTTCACCGCGTTCTTCATACGGCGGATCGATCAGGACAAGGCCACGCTTTTCCTTCGGCGGAATATAAGCATTGAGTGCCGTCCAGCCGTCGATCGTGACGGCCTTCGCAACCGGGTCGTGACGCAGATGGCGCGCAAGCGATTGCGCCGCTCCTGCCTCGAGTTCGCAGGCGATCAGTCGATCCTGAGGCCGCAGCCAGTGACGCACCAGAAGCGGAGAACCGGGATAGACACTCAGCCTGCCATCCGGGTTGAAAGCCGAAATCGCGTCGCGATAAGGCGCGAGCAGGTCGGCAACGGGCGCGGGAAAGTCGTGCAACCAGATCCTGCCGATGCCGTCCTGCCATTCACCGCCACGGATCGCTTCGTTGCCTTGCAGATTGTAGCGGCCCGTGCCGGCATGGGTATCGATCACCCGGAAAGCGGCATCCTTCTTTTGCAGATGCATGATGATGCGGGCCAGCACGGCGTGCTTGACGACGTCGGCAAAGTTGCCCGCATGAAAGGCGTGTCGGTAATTCATTGCGCCCGATAACTGGCGCGGCACGTCTTCGCAACTGTCAAAGCCAGCCCTGCCAGCAAGGTCGCGCCAGCTTAGCCGCCGCGCACCGGCGGCATCACCACCCGCTCGCTGCGGCACGATCGACGATCGACTTCCGAACAGTCGCGGAATTCGAGCGTCTTGGACATGCAGATGCGCACTTCGCTGAGGCGGCGCGTATCGCAGGTCACGGCAATGCCGGCGCGGGGCAGTCCCGGATTGGCGTCCATGAAGGCCTGCTCCACGTCATCCGGGCTGACCATCTTGTAGCCAGACAGATCGTGGAACTGGTCGGGGATTTTCACGCTCTCGCGCGCCTTGCGGACGAGATCGAAATACTGCTGACCGTTAAGGCCCGAGCAGGTGCCATGACGGTCCCACTGATTGAAGACGAGCCGCGGGCTCGGCATCATGTCCAGCATCGCGTTGACGATGTTGCGATTGAGCCGAGGAGCCGGGACCTGGCACTCGCGCGGGAAGCCGCGCTCGTATTGCGGCCAAAGACCATGCACGACGAAGGAATAGGGACGCGCGCCGCATTGCTGCTGGTTCGTTCGGCCGCCATTGCGCTCCCGCGAGGCTTCACAGAAGGAGGGCGACCACGACAGCGCCAGGACATAAAAGTCAAAGCGGCCCGGCTCGTTATTGTGATGACTGCTCTGACGCGCGCGGTCCTGCTGAAACTGGGCGAAGCGATCCGGGGGCAATGTGTCCGGGCTTTGCGCAGCCAGCGGTTCGACGCTCTGCGCGAACGCCGTGATGGTGAGGATGAAAACGAACGTCAGAACGATGCCGAAGCGATAGGCGACTGCAGCCATTGGAAGCCCCCGAATACAAACGCGATACACGTTCAGCCAGCCGTCAATCCGCGGAGGCTAGCGGGACGGCTGGAAC
>JAEYVN010000375.1 GCA_023431725.1 Pseudomonadota bacterium | reverse complement strand
CGGGATGCGCACTTATGCGCTCTTCGTTGCCCACCCTCGCAGAATGATTGGTGTGCAGAAGGCTTCGTGCCGCGTTTCGCACGACGTGAAGTGTTGCAAGATGTGACGTTTCGCAAGATGTGATGTTCCACACGATGTCATGTGTCGATTGATGCACGGCACAAGAACAAGCAGAAAAACAAAACAGAAAACAAAACAGAAAACAAAACAGCAAGAAGACGAAATCGTCGTCGTGCGCACACTTCCAGCAGCGCTCACTTCCAGCAGCGCAAATTTCCCAAAGCGTAACGTCGTTGCTTCGTCTCTGGTGTGTTTCTCTTCAGATGCCCGATAACGCGCTGGCTGATTCAAAAACCGGATGAAGCAGCGTCGTGACGACAGGCCTCGCGCATCCCGATCTGACGCAGGCTGTCTGATACCGATTATCGCGTTTCAACGTTCTCCAGGCTGGGCTTCGCGGTCGGCGGTGGTGGTTCGAGCTTTGCCGTGTCGCAGGGATTGGGCAGCCGCAGCGCCGAGATCTTCCAGGCCGGCCTTTCGCGCGCCACGACATGGGTGCGGCGTATCTCGCCGGCGGCTTCGCCCACACGAGGGCAGGATCCGAGTTCCTAGCGAGCAGGGCGCGTTTGACCACAGAACAAGGGGCGCCCGCACCCGGCAAGCCGAGCATTGCGGAAGACCGAAGATCTGACCCGCGGAAGAACGTGTACAGCCGGCTGGGCTGTTCGTACTTCTCATGTTCTACGAGCGTTTCTGGGTGGGGGCCGGGTGTTCAACGAGCGCGGCCCGCTGCGGCGATTCTGCCCCCCGGGGCGTCTATCTGGACCGATCCGGCCTCGTCCGGGGCAGCGCGGCCGCAATTTTGCTGAGTTAAGGTGTCATATTACTGCTGCATGGCCGCTGGTGGGGCGGTCATCGCCCGTGCAGTCACGATTAGGTGCCCGAAAGGCCCGCTATTCGGGGCATCTTTGCTTGACTTGATCGATTCTCGCTTATACAACCCGCCCACCTTACGGCAGGCAGTGAGTTTCGCCTCGTCGGCACGGCCACCCGAAAACGAATAAGTCATTGAGTTAATTGCTCTTTCGACTGACGTGGACGGCGACCAAAAGCCTCGACGAATGAATCTCAAACGCAGCTGTTGATGGCAAGAAAGTTAGTTCGAGACTCATGACTGCGCAGCTCCGGCCGCGTGGTCCTCTGAAACACGAAGCGCTGTTCCGCAGAACCGGGGCGGATAGCGCGTTTTCCTTTTGCGCGTGTGAACGCGTGTCCGGTGAGGGCCGAAGGCCCGACGGTGAGGATGAAGGCTTAAATCGTATGCCGACGATCAACCAGTTGATCCGCAAGGGTCGCGTAAAACCGACCTACCGCAACACGGTGCCGGCTCTGCAGGCTTCGCCGCAGAAGCGTGGCGTGTGTACGCGCGTCTATACGACGACTCCGAAGAAGCCGAACTCGGCGCTTCGTAAGGTCGCAAAGGTGCGCTTGACCAATGGTTTCGAGGTGATTGGTTACATTCCGGGTGAAGGCCATAACCTTCAGGAGCACTCGGTGGTGATGATCCGCGGCGGCCGCGTGAAGGATCTTCCGGGTGTCCGTTATCACATCGTGCGCGGCGTGCTCGATACGCAGGGCGTCAAGAACCGTAAACAGCGTCGTTCGAAGTACGGCGCGAAGCGGCCGAAGTGAGGTAGCGCGTCATGTCCCGTCGTCATTCCGCCGAGAAGCGTGAAATCAATCCGGATCCGAAGTTCGGCAATCTCGTCGTTTCGAAGTTCATGAATTCGCTGATGTATGACGGCAAGAAGTCTGCCGCCGAGCGCATCGTCTATGGCGCCTTCGACATCATCGAAGGCAAGACCAAGGGCAATCCGCTGCAAGTCTTCCAGCAGGCGCTGGACAACGTGATGCCGTCGATCGAAGTGCGCTCGCGCCGCGTCGGTGGTGCAACCTATCAGGTTCCGGTCGAAGTGCGTTCGACCCGCCGTCAGGCGCTCGGTATCCGCTGGCTCATTTCGGCTGCGCGTGATCGCAATGAAAAGACGATGATGGACCGGCTTTCGGCTGAGCTGCTCGATGCATCGAACAATCGTGGAAACGCCGTGAAGAAGCGGGAAGACGTGCACCGGATGGCGGAAGCCAACCGCGCATTCTCCCATTATCGCTGGTAATCGGCTTTCAGGATACTCGACATGCCCCGTCTCCACGCCATTGAGGACTACCGTAACTTCGGCATCATGGCCCACATTGATGCCGGTAAGACGACGACGACCGAGCGTATCCTCTTTTACACTGGCAAGAGCCACAAGATCGGCGAAGTGCACGACGGCGCTGCCACCATGGACTTCATGGCGCAGGAGCAGGAGCGCGGCATCACCATTACGTCCGCTGCGACGACCGCATTCTGGAACGGCAAGCGTCTCAACATCATCGATACGCCAGGACACGTGGACTTCACGATCGAAGTCGAGCGTTCGCTGCGCGTGCTCGACGGCGCGGTTGTTGTTCTCGACGGCAACCAGGGCGTTGAGCCACAGACCGAGACGGTGTGGCGCCAGGGCGACAAGTATCGCGTGCCGCGCATCGTGTTCGCCAACAAGATGGACAAGATCGGCGCTGACTTCTTCAAGTGCATCGATGACATCGTGAAGCGTCTGGGCGCGAAGCCGGTCGCCATCCAGCTGCCGATCGGCGCTGAAAGCAATTTCAAGGGTATGGTCGATCTGGTCCGCATGCGGGCCTACGTTTGGCATGACGAAGCGCTCGGCGCGAAGTTCGATGACGTCGAGATCCCGGCCGATCTCGTTGACCAGGCTAAGGAATATCGCGAGAAGCTGGTCGAGGCCGCCGTCGAACTCGATGACGATGCCATGTCCGATTATCTCGACGGCAAGGAGCCTTCAGAGGAGACCCTGAAGAGATTGCTCCGCAAGGCCGTCTTGACCGGCGCTTTCTATCCGGTGCTGTGTGGTTCATCCTTTAAGAACAAGGGTGTGCAGCCGCTTCTGGATGCGGTTGTCGATTATCTGCCGTCGCCGGTTGACGTGCCCGCTATCAAGGGCGTGGACGACAAAGGAAACGAAATCGAGCGGAAGCCGACGGATTCGGAGCCGATGTCGCTGCTGGCGTTCAAGATCATGGACGATCCGTTTGTCGGCACCATCACATTCTGCCGCATTTATTCGGGCGTCCTGATGAGCGGTACGGGCGTCGTCAACTCGACGCGCGAGCGCAAGGAGCGGGTGGGGCGCATGTTGTTGATGCATGCAAACAACCGTGAAGACATCAAGGAAGCCTATGCGGGTGACATCGTCGCCCTGGCCGGCCTCAAGGAAACCCGTACGGGCGACACTTTGTGCGACCCCGACAAGCCGGTGATCCTCGAGAAGATGGAATTCCCTGAGCCGGTTATCGAGATCGCCATCGAGCCGAAGTCGAAGGCCGACCAGGAAAAGCTGGGCGTCGCGTTGGCGAAGCTGGCCGCGGAAGATCCGTCATTCCGCGTGTCGACCGATCAGGAAAGCGGCCAGACCATTCTTAAGGGCATGGGCGAACTGCATCTCGACATCAAGGTCGACATCCTGAAGCGCACATATAAGGTCGATGCCAATATCGGCGCGCCGCAGGTGGCGTTCCGTGAGCGCATCACGAAGCCGGCGGAAGTCGACTACACCCACAAGAAGCAGACCGGCGGTACCGGTCAGTTCGCGCGGGTCAAGTTCATCGTTGAGCCGAACGAACCCGGCAAGGGTTTCGAGTTTGAATCGAAGATCGTCGGCGGCGCAGTGCCGAAGGAGTACATTCCGGGCGTCGAAAAGGGCCTCAACAGCGTTCTTGGCGCTGGCGTGGTTGCCGGCTTCCCGGTCGTCGATGTGAAGGTTCAACTGATCGACGGCGCGTACCACGAGGTTGACTCGTCTGCGCTGGCCTTCGAAATCGCATCGCGTGCGGCTTTCCGTGAGGCCTTGCAGAAGGGCAAGTCGGTCCTGCTCGAGCCGATCATGAAGGTCGAGGTCGTGACGCCGGAAGATTACACCGGTTCGGTGATCGGCGATCTCAACTCGCGGCGTGGTCAGATCCAGGGCCAGGACATGCGCGGCAACGCCAACGTCATCAACGCCATGGTGCCGCTGATGAATATGTTCGGTTACGTCAACACGCTGCGTTCGATGAGCCAGGGCCGTGCGACGTTCACCATGCAGTTCGACCATTACGCTGAGGCGCCTGCAAACGTCTCCGCTGATGTTCAAAAGAAATACGCTTAATCGACTAAACAGAGTTTAGACCAACCGTCGGAAAGACCCGGAAGGGAGTGTTCTATGGCTAAAGAGAAATTTAACCGCAGTAAGCCGCACTGCAATATCGGCACGATCGGCCACGTTGACCATGGCAAGACGTCGTTGACGGCTGCCATCACGAAGGTCCTCGCTGAATCGGGCGGTGCATCGTTCACAGCCTATGATCAGATCGACAAGGCGCCGGAAGAGAAGGCCCGCGGCATCACCATCTCGACGGCGCACGTCGAGTATGAGACGCCGAACCGCCACTACGCGCACGTCGACTGCCCTGGCCACGCCGACTATGTGAAGAACATGATCACCGGCGCTGCTCAGATGGACGGCGCGATCCTGGTCGTGTCCGCTGCTGACGGCCCGATGCCGCAGACCCGCGAGCACATCCTGCTTGCCCGTCAGGTCGGCGTGCCGGCGTTGGTCGTGTTCCTGAACAAGGTCGACATGGTCGACGATCCGGAGCTGCTCGAGCTCGTTGAACTCGAAGTTCGCGAACTCCTGTCGAAGTACCAGTTCCCGGGCGACACGATCCCGATCATCAAGGGTTCAGCTCTCTGCGCCCTGGAAGATAAGGATCCGAAGCTCGGCCATGACGCCATCATCGAACTGATGAAGGCCGTGGACGATTACATCCCGCAGCCGGAGCGTCCGGTTGACCTGCCGTTCCTGATGCCGGTCGAAGACGTGTTCTCGATCTCGGGTCGCGGCACGGTCTGCACGGGTCGCGTCGAGCGCGGCATCGTGAAGGTCGGTGAGGAAGTCGAAATCGTCGGTCTGAAGCCGACCGTTAAGACGACGGTGACCGGCGTTGAAATGATCCGCAAGCTGCTCGATCAGGGCCAGGCTGGCGACAACATCGGCGCGCTGCTGCGCGGCACCAAGCGTGAGGAAGTCGAGCGTGGTCAGGTGCTCTGCAAGCCGGGTTCGGTTAAGCCGCACACGAAGTTCAAGGCCGAGGCCTACATCCTCACGAAGGAAGAGGGTGGCCGTCACACGCCATTCTTCACGAACTATCGTCCGCAGTTCTATTTCCGCACGACCGACGTGACCGGTATCGTTCATCTGCCGGAAGGCACGGAAATGGTCATGCCGGGCGACAACATCGCGATGGAAGTGCACCTGATCGTGCCGATCGCGATGGAAGAGAAGCTCCGCTTCGCTATCCGCGAAGGTGGCCGCACCGTCGGCGCCGGCGTGGTTGCAAGCATCATCGAGTAACTGAAGTGTCGGCCCTCCGCGAAAGTGGAGGGCCCCAGTATCCCGCGAGGTCGCGGGTGAACTGAGACGTTAGCGATTACTGGGTCGTCCGCCTTCGCAGACGATGACAGTTCAGAGAGAAACGACAATGAACGGCCAGAATATCCGGATCCGGCTCAAGGCGTTCGATCACCGCATCCTCGATGCGTCGACGCGCGAGATCGTCAACACCGCCAAGCGCACAGGCGCCCAGGTGCGTGGACCGATTCCGCTGCCGACCAAGATCGAGAAGTTCACGGTGAACCGCTCGCCCCATATTGATAAGAAGAGCCGCGAACAGTTCGAAATGCGCACGCATAAGCGTCTTTTGGACATCGTCGATCCGACGCCCCAGACGGTGGACGCGCTGATGAAGCTCGACCTCGCCGCAGGCGTCGACGTCGAGATTAAGCTCTGAGCCGGCATAAGGAACCGTAGCCATGCGCACCGGAGTGGTCGCAAAGAAGGTCGGAATGACGCGGGTCTTCACTGAGGCCGGCGAGCACGTGCCGGTGACGGTGCTGGAACTCGCAGGTTGTCAGGTTGTCGGCCATCGCACGAAAGACAAGAACGGATATGTCGCGCTGCAACTCGGCGCCGGCACCCGTAAGGTCAAGAACGTGACGAAGGCCGAGCGCGGCAATTTCGCCATCGCCAAAGTCGAACCCAAGAGCAAGATCGTGGAATTCCGTGTCAGCGATGACTCGGTGATCCCGGTCGGTGCCGAGATTACTGCTGATCACTTCGTGGTCGGTCAGTACGTCGATGTCACCGGCACCTCGATCGGTAAGGGCTTCGCTGGTGGTATGAAGCGCTGGAATTTCGGCGGTCTTCGCGCCTCGCACGGTGTGTCGATCTCGCACCGCTCGATTGGTTCGACTGGTGGTCGCCAGGATCCCGGCAAGACCTTCAAGAACAAGAAGATGCCAGGCCATATGGGTGTCGAGCGTGTGACCACGCTTAACCTCAAGGTCGTGCAGACCGACATCGAGCGCGGCCTCATCCTGGTGGAAGGCGCCGTGCCTGGTTCGAAGGGTGGCTGGATTACGGTTCGTGATGCCGTGAAGAAGGCGCTTCCGAAGGACGCGGCCAAGCCTGGCAAGTTCCGTGAGACCGGAGCTTCGAATGGCGCTGCCGAGACGCCGGCTGCTGAGCCGGCCGCCGAAGCCGAGACGAAAGAGGGCGCGTGATGGAACTCAAGATGCTCTCGCTCGACGGCACGGAAGCAGGCGCCGTCACGCTGAACAAGGAAATCTTCGGTCTGGAGCCGCGCGCCGACCTCATTCACCGTTGCATCGTTTGGCAGCTCGCCAAGCGTCGCGCCGGTACCCACAAGGTCAAGACCCGCGGCGAGATCGCTCGTACCGGCAAGAAGCTGGCGGCACAGAAGGGCACCGGTGGAGCCCGTCACGGTTCGCATCGCGTGAACCTGTTCCGCGGCGGTGGCCGTTCGTTTGGTCCGGTCGTGCGCAGCCACGAAATCGGTCTGCCGAAGAAGGTGAGGGCGCTCGCGCTCAAGCACGCTCTTTCGGCGAAGGCCAAGGACGGCGGCCTGATCGTGCTCGACAAGGCCAGCATGGCCGAGGCGAAGACCAAGGCTTTGACGGCACATTTCTCGAAGCTCGAGATCGTCAACGCGCTGATCATCGACGGCGCTGAGATCGATACGAACTTCCGCAATGCTGCGCGCAACATTCCGCACGTCGATGTGCTGCCCGTGCAGGGCATCAACGTCTACGACATTCTCCGCCATGGAAAGCTGGTGCTGACCAAGGCGGCACTTGATGCGCTGGAGGCGCGCTTCAAATGAGCACGAAAGATCCGCGCCATTACGACGTGATCCTGTCTCCGGTGATCACCGAGAAGTCGACCGCCGCTTCGGAGTACAACAAGGTTGTATTCAAGGTGCGCGGCACAGCCACCAAGCCGCAAATCAAGGACGCGGTCGAGAAGCTGTTCGACGTCAAGGTGAGGGCCGTCAACACGCTGGTTCGCAAGGGCAAGCTGAAGGTTTTCAAGGGCACTCTCGGTGTTCAGTCGTCGAGCAAGCGCGCTGTGGTGACCCTCGAAGAAGGTCATCGCATCGACGTGACGACAGGCCTGTGACGGGCGCTGCAAGGAACGAGTCATGGCACTGAAAAAATACAAGCCGACGACGCCGAGCCAGCGCCAGCTGGTGCTGGTCGATCGTTCGGGTCTCTACAAGGGCGCGCCGGTCAAGACGCTGACCGAGGGCAAGCATTCGTCGGGCGGCCGTAACAACAACGGTCGCATCACGACGCGCTTCCGCGGTGGCGGTCACAAGCAGGCCTATCGCATCATCGACTTCAAGCGTCGCAAGGCTGACGTGACGGCGACGGTGGAGCGGCTCGAATATGACCCGAACCGCACGGCCTTCATCGCTTTGCTGAAGTACGACGACGGTGAGCTTGCCTACATCCTGGCGCCGCAGCGCCTGGCCGTTGGCGACAACGTTGT
>JAEYVN010000329.1 GCA_023431725.1 Pseudomonadota bacterium | reverse complement strand
GGCTGAAGCACAATTTCGGCATGGCCCGCCCTGAGGGCTACCGCAAGGCCGTCCGGCTGATGGAAATGGCCGACCGGTTCGATATCCCGGTTCTGGCGCTGATCGACACTGCAGGGGCATATCCCGGCATCGACGCCGAAGAGCGCGGTCAGGCCGAGGCCATCGCCCGCTCGACCGAGGCTTGCCTCAATCTCGGCGTGCCGAATGTGGCTCTTGTGCTTGGCGAAGGAGGCTCGGGCGGCGCTATCGCCATCGCCACGGCCAACAAAGTGCTCATGATGGAGCACGCTATCTACAGCGTGATCTCGCCCGAGGGCGCGGCCTCGATCCTCTGGCACGACAGCACCAAGGCGCAGGAAGCTGCGACCAACATGAAGATCACCGCCCAGGACCTGATCCGGTTCGGGGTCATCGACACGATCGTCGCCGAGCCGATGGGCGGAGCGCATCGCGATCCCAAGGCCGCCATCGCCAAGGCCGGCGATGCCATCGCCGCGTCGTTCGCTGAACTGAAGGGCTATGACCGCGACATGGTCCGGAAGATGCGCCGGGAAAAATTTCTCGCCATCGGCCGCGGAAAGCTGTGATTTGATCCAGCACCGATTACCGCCGACGCGGGGCTGAGCGTTAATTTTAGAAGTTAACCTTACTATCCAATGGCTTGCCGGATACCCGGCGGCCATAATGCTGCCGATATATCCGCTTCTATTTTCAGCAGTTTTTACTTCTCTTTCACTGTGCTATGGTCAAGAAATTGGGGGACTGTGCCGCCCTTGCGAAGCTCTCGTTTGAGGGTTAGCAATCGGGCATGCGGGGGACTACCGATCGTGGGGGCTAAAGCGTTGACGTCACGCCCTGATTTTCTGCGGACGCTGATGGTTTCTGCGGCCCTTGCAGGGGCCGTGGCCTTAAGCGGCTGCAAGAGCGAAGGCACCTTCCCGACATCCTCTGCCAAAGCCAACGCGCCGATTCCTCCCCGGCTGCTGGCTGACATTGCCGACAAGAATATGGACGTGAACTCGCCAATCCTCGTGCGCGTGTTCAAAAGCGAATCCGAACTTGAGGTCTGGAAGAAGGACCGCAACGGCCAGTTCGCCCTGCTGAAGACCTATCCGATCTGCAAATGGTCCGGCGATCTCGGTCCAAAGATCAAGGAAGGCGACCGGCAGGCTCCGGAGGGCTTCTACGACATCACCCCCGGCCAGATGAATCCGAATTCGCAGTTTTATCTGGCGTTCAACATGGGCTACCCGAACGCGTTCGACCGTGCGCACGACCGCACCGGCGCGCATCTGATGGTGCATGGCGATTGCTCGTCGCGCGGCTGCTACGCGATGACCGACGAGCAGATTGCGGAAATCTTCGCACTCGGCCGCGAATCCTTCTTTGCGGGCCAGAAATCCTTCCAGGTGCAGGCCTATCCGTTCCGGATGACGGCCGCCAACATGGCCAAGCATCGCAACAATCCGCACATGCCGTTCTGGCGCATGCTGAAGGAAGGCAACGACCATTTCGAAGTGACCCGTCAGGAGCCGAAGGTCGACGTCTGCGAGAAGCGCTACGTCTTCAATGCGGCATCACCCGGCGGCAACTTCTCGCCGATGGGTTTCAGCCCGCGCGGCAAGTGCCCGGTCTTTGAAGTACCCCAGCAGATCGCTGAGGCGGTGCAATCCAAGCAGCGCGAAGACGAGTTACAGTTCGCGCAGCTGACGTCCCGCAATACGCCGACCGCACCGATCAAGAGCGGCCGTGACGGCGGCATGCATCCGACCTTCATTGCCAAGCTGCGGCCGCAGGAAATCGTCGACGAACGCGGCAACACCAAGCTGGTGGTCGATCGCAACAACCCCGGTCCAGGTCTTGTGGCGTTCACCGCGCCGCAAAGCGACTCGGACGTGACGAGCTCGACGCCAGCGGCAGCAGCGCCGGTCCAGATGGCCGATGTGCCGACGCCGCGCAGCGCACCACAAGCCAAAGTGGGCGCACGTCCGGCCGCAGAGCCGACCTTCGCTGAAAAGCTCGGCAACTTCTTCCGTGGTGGCTCACGCGAACCGGAGGCTACGCCGACGCGTGTGGCTTCTGCCCAGCCAAATGTCCCGACATCGACAGCGTCGACCAATGCCGCCCCACAACGCGAAACGATGCGCTCGCGGGTTTCCCGCGCGATCGGCCTGCGCGGCTCCAGCGAAAAGCAGGCCGAGGTGCCGACGCGCGCAGCCCCTGCCACGGCAGCGTCCCGTGCGCCTAGCGTGAAGACGGCAGCAGTGCCCGCGACCAACGCGGCACCGGCTCCCCAAGCGGTCCCCGCTGCAGCTCGGGCCCCATCGACCAACACTGTCATGAGCGGATCTCAACCGATCCCGCAGACATCCAATTTCGAGAGCCGTTTCGGCGCGTTCCGTTAAGCCCGGGCGGGGACCCCAGCCTCACCGGCCAAATCCGAAGAATGGAATGCCCAGCTTGACGCCGGGCATGTTGAGTCAGGCTCCGCCGTTTTTCAGTTTGATGCGAACCTTGGTCGCGATCGGACCTGTATCGCCAACGTCCTCGACATAGGTGACGTGGTCGCCGCGCTTCATGCGATCGAAGTCGCCGTTGAGAATTGAGTTGCGGTGGAAGTAGAGCAAACCGCCCTCCTTCGTCAGCAGGAAGCCAAAATCCTCTCCCGGCGTCAGCTCTGCGATTTGCCCGAGAAATTCGTTGACCGATTCGTGCATCAAAGCGGATGTCCGATCGGTCAGCTTTTCCTTGAATTCGCTGAGTTGCCGTTCGGCGATGCGGAAGGCTTCATGAATCGCGTTATTCAGATCCGGGCGCTGAAATTTTCGTAATAGCCGATCCGGCTCATGCGCGACGACAATATCCTTGAAGCCGGGCACGCTGATCTCGATACGTACGACGGGCGGTATGCTCTGGTTGGAATTGTTGGCCCGCTGGTCGACCCGGACGCGGCAAGCGGTCAAGCGATCGAAAATATCTTCAAGTCTGGCAACGTGATCTCTGATTTGGGTTTCGGCTCGGTCGGAGTGCTCAATGTTGTGAAAGGCAATTTCGAGTGGCACCTGCATATGTTGCACCCATTTTGACAGCGTTGCTGGGGCCTAACGCAAGTGGACGGGAAATTGTTTCGATTGCCGGGCCGCGACACAGCGTCAGCCGCTTGTTTTTAAATCTCAGGCCTTTCAACAGCAGCCGTGCGTATAAATGAAAATGGCCGGGACAAAGCCCGGCCATTTCGCACAAATTTTCCGCCGATCTCAATCAGAGAGTCGATCAGCCGAACCGGCCATGGCAATGCTTGTATTTTTTGCCGGAGCCGCACGGGCAAACTTCGTTACGGCCGACCTTGCCCCAGGTCGCCGGATTTTTCGGATCGCGCTCGGCGACGCGCTGCGCGCTGCCGGCCATGGCCGGCGACAACGTCGCATCCGCATAGGACA
>JAEYVN010000312.1 GCA_023431725.1 Pseudomonadota bacterium | reverse complement strand
GTGGCGATGCATTCGGGCTGGGGACGTTATGCGGCTGACGACGCCAAATTCACCGGCAAGGACGGGGCGGGAGCGTTTCACTTCCCGGGCGTGTCGCCGGATGCCGCGCAATGGCTGCTGACGGAGCGCAATGCCGCGGGCCTCGCCGTCGATACGCTGTCGCTCGACCATGGACCGTCAAAGGATTTCAAGACGCATTATGTGTGGCTGCCGTCCGGCCGCTGGGGCGTCGAATGCGCTGCCAATCTCGACAAGGTGCCGCCATCGGGCGCAACGCTCGTCGTCGGTGCCGCGAAGGTGAGAGGGGCGACAGGGGGGCCTGTGCGCCTGATGGCGTTGGTGTAGCTCATTTTTTGATGTTGCCCGATCGGGACGTCATTGCCGAACCATCGACGAAGCGTCGCGTTGTCAAACGGGGCGTCCGCATCGAGGAAAATGAGGCATCTATGAGAACGATCTTCGCAGTGACTATCGCCGGCGCATTCACATTCGCGATCTCGTCCGCACACGCCGTACCGGTGAGCGCTCCGCATAAGCCCGGCGTTACGGATTTCTCATCCGCCAACAAGAAGCAGCGACAAACGAAGAAGAAGTCACATCAATCGCGTCATTACAACAGGGCATATCGCTCGTACGGCGCGGACTATGGCCCGGTCTACAGACGACCGTTTGCAGCCGATCCGTCATTCGATCCATCCGGGCGCCCGTACCGGCCGAATATCTATAGTCCGTGCACGATCGATCTCGGCTATGGCCGCTTCACCTCCTGCGACCGCTAATAGCAACACGGCCTTCGAAGCTTTCTGAATATGAAGAAGCCCCGATCTCTTTGCGAGATCGGGGCTCTTTCTACAGCAACGCTGCTGACGTGAAGATCAGTAGCAGACGTTGACGCGCTTCCAGTAACCGCCATAGTGGCCACCAACCCAGATCTTGCGCCAGCAACTGGCATAGACCGGGCGGAAGTGACCGTGGCCGTGACCCCAATGCTTGTGGCCGTGGAAGTGATGATGGTGATGACCTTTCCAGCCTTTTGCCGAAGCCGGAGCCGTCGAGGCGAGGGCTGCAACGCCAATGGTGGCGAGCGCGGCGAAAGCGAGAGCGAACTTGCGGATCATGTCAATCTCCTGTCGGGGATGCTTGATCGCATCCGGTACCGATAGGTCGCTGCGTGACGCGCGTTCGTTCGATTAAACTTTGGCAATTTATCGCGGCAGCATGACGCAGTTAACGATCGGTCGCCGTGTTCGCTGAAATCGCAAGCCGAGAATGAAGAACCCGGCCTCCATGTGGAGACCGGGTTTTCAAAGACGCGACGCGATGCGTCCGAAATGGCTCTTACGTCAGCATGACCTGTCGGAAAACCGGAGACCGGCTTTCCGGATCATGCTTAGCGGCAGACGCGGACGTAGCGATAGCCGTAATAGCCATAGACCTTCTTGGTGAAGCAGTACGGCCGGTAATAGGTGTAGGCTGGGACATAATGCGCGCGATAGCCGTGGCCATAGTAACCGGCGGATGCTGCGGTCGGGGCGAAGACCGAGGTGACGAGGGCAATACCGGCGGCGAGGCCGAGGACAGCTTTGCGGAACATGGTTCTCTCCGTGTGGTGATGTGGGACGCACATGCTGCACATCAGTCGCAGCGGCGACGGAGAAGGTTCAAAGGCGGCACAAAGACACCCCGGAGAGGGAGACGGCCGCGCTTGCCTTGCTCGAGGGCGGGAGCGCCGCTATAAGCCGCGCGCATCCCCTTCCGGGCTCCCATTTTCTGACATTCAAGGACGTTTTTCATGGCGATCGAACGCACTTTTTCGATTCTCAAGCCGGACGCGACAGAGCGTAACCTCACAGGCGCGATCAACGCGGTGATCGAGAAGGCCGGTCTGCGGATCGTCGCGCAGAAGCGCATCCGCATGACCAAGAGCGAAGCCGAGACCTTTTACGGCGTGCACCGCGAGCGGCCGTTCTTCGGCGAACTGGTCGAGTTCATGTCCTCGGCTCCGGTCGTCGTCCAGTTTCTCGAAGGCGAGAATGCCGTCGCCAAGTATCGCGAGATCATGGGCGCGACCAACCCGGCGCAGGCCGCTGAAGGCACGATCCGCAAGCTGTATGCGAAGTCGGTGGGTGAAAACTCGGTGCACGGCTCCGACGCGACGGACACCGCTGCCCAGGAGATCGCGCAGTTCTTCTCCGGCAACGAAATCGTCGGCTGAATTTTAGCGACCGGCGGGGCGCAATGCCTCGCCGGACTGCCGGATTATTGTGCGTCGCATCATAGAAGTGCCGGGACACGGCTACGCACTTTGCGACAAGTTCCCACAGCCTGGCATACCTAATACAGTTGCCCCTGTAGATTTACGGTCGTAAAAACACATCGACTGACAATCACAAGGGGTTTCTGGTGGAAACGCTTATCGCGGATCTGTTCTCGCCTGCCTTCTGGGTAGCCGCGGGAAAAATCATCGGCATCAACATCATTCTGTCCGGCGACAATGCCGTCGTCATCGCGATGGCCTGCCGGATGCTGCCTGCGCGCGAGCGCTTCTGGGGCATGGTGCTCGGCGCTGGCGTCGCTGTCGGCCTGCGCATCATCTTCACGCTCGTGGTCGCTCAGGCCATGGAATATCCGTATCTCAAGCTGATCGGCGGCATCCTGCTGTTGTGGGTCGCGGTCAAGCTGGTGGTGCCGGAGGAAGATCACGGCGAGGGCAAGGTGGCCGCTGCCGACAACCTCTGGCGCGCGGTGCGCATCGTCGCCATCGCCGACATCGTCATGAGCCTCGACAACGTCATCGCCATCGCCGCTGCGGCGGAATCGGCGGCGGCGGCTGTCGACCTCGCCCATGCCTCGACCATCAAGGCGATCCTGATCGTGTTTGGTCTCGCCACCTCGGTGCCGCTGATCATCGCCGGTTCGGCGCTGCTGATGTCGCTGCTCGATCGCTTCCCGATCCTGGTCTGGGCCGGTGCGGCGCTGCTGGGCTGGGTCGCCGGCGATATCATGGTCAAGGACAATGCGCTGAACGCCTTCCTCTCTCCCGAAACGCTTCATGGGTTGCATTTCTGGGCGGCGGCGGCAGGTGCGACCTTCGTGGTCGGTCTCGGCTGGCTCCTGCGGACCCGTCAGCACAAGCGCCTGCTCGACGCGCCGCTGGTCATGGACCCGCCTGGACCGGAAGAGTTTCCGCACAAGCACTGACGCATGCGCGTTTTGAAAACGCGCTGAGGTCCAGACGATAAACTGATAAGAGAGGCGGGATGAACGTCCATCCTGCCTCTCTTGCTATCCGGGCTTCGGCCTGTCCGCACGATTGCCCGTCCACCTGCGCGCTGGAAGTCGAGGTGCTCGACGGCCAGCGGATCGGCCGGGTGCGCGGCGCCGACAAGAATGCCTATACGGCCGGCGTGATCTGCGCGAAGGTCGCGCGCTATGCCGAACGCATCCATCATCCCGATCGACTGACGCAACCGCTCCGTCGCAAGGGCGCGAAAGGGGCGGGCGAATTCGAGCCGATCGGCTGGGATGACGCGCTCGATATCGTCGCCGAGCAATTCCTGAAGGCGGAGGCCCGCTACGGCTCGGAGGCCGTGTGGCCGTATTTCTTTGCCGGCACCATGGGCCTCGTCATGCGCGACGGCATCAACCGTCTGCGTCACGCCAAGAAATATTCCGGCTTCTTCTCGACCATCTGCGTCAACCCGGCCTGGAGCGGCTTCATCGCCGGGACCGGACGATTGGCAGGTCCCGATCCGCGCGAAATGGCCAAATCCGATCTCGTTGTGATCTGGGGCACCAATCCGGTCTCGACGCAGGTCAATGTGATGACGCATGCGACGCGTGCGCGCAAAGAGCGCGGCGCCAAGATCGTCGCCGTCGACATCTACATGAACGGCACCATGCAGCAGGCGGATCTGCCGGTGCTGGTGAAGCCCGGCACCGACGGTGCGCTGGCCTGCGCGATCATGCATTGCCTGTTTCGCGATGGCGCCGCCGATTGGGATTATCTCGAACGCTTCACCGACGTGCCGCATGAGCTCGCAGCGCATGTGAAGACGAAGACGCCGCAATGGGCGTCAGCCATCACCGGCTGTCCGGTCGAAACGATCGAGGAATTTGCGCGGCTGGTGGCCGCCAACAAGCGGACCTTCTTCCGGCTCGGCTATGGCTTCTCGCGGTCGCGCAATGGCGCGGTGAACATGCATGCCGCGAGCTGCATCGCGGCCGTCACCGGCGCATGGCAATACGAAGGCGGCGGCGCGTTTCATAACAACGGCGCGATCTTCCGCTGGAACAAGACGATGATCGAGGGACACGATCTGGTCGATCCCTCGGTCCGCGTGCTGGATCAGTCGCGCATCGGCCCGATCCTGAATGGCGAGCGCGATGCGCTGTTCGACGGGCCGCCGGTGACCGCCATGCTGATCCAGAACACAAACCCTGTGTCGGTGGCGCCGGATCAGAATGCGGTGAAGCGCGGCTTTGCGCGCGACGACCTGTTCGTCTGCGTGCACGAGCAATTCATGACCGAAACGGCGGCGATGGCCGATATCGTGCTGCCGGCGACAATGTTCATGGAGCACGACGACGTCTATCAGGCCGGCGGCAGCCAATACATCCTGCTGGGACCGAAGCTGGTCGATGCGACGGGCGAATGCCGCTCCAATCACGATGTCATCTGCGGGCTGGCGCAGCGGCTGGGTGCCGAGCATCCGGGCTTTGCCATGTCGCCGCGTGAATTGATCGACTGGACGTTGCAGCAATCCGGCTGGGGCGATCTCGAACGACTGGAGCGCGAGCGCTGGATCGATTGCCAGCCGCCATTCGAGTGCGCGCATTACACCGACGGCTTCAACTGGCCGGACGGGAAATTCCGCTTCAAGCCGGACTGGCCGAAGGTGCCGTTCAAATCGCCGTGGACGGCTGGGCCGGTCGATGACATTCCGGTGCTGCCCGATCATTGGGAGAGCATCGAGGTCGCGGATGCCGAGTATCCGTTTCGTCTTGCGACATCGCCGGCGCGGCAATTCCTCAACTCGACCTTCAACGAGACGCCGACATCGGTGAAGCGGGAAGGGCGGCCGACATTGATGATGCATCCCGACGATGCCGCGCATCACGGCATCGCGGACGGCGCCTACGTCGTCATCGGTAATTTGCGCGGCGAAGAGCGGCTGCATGTGAAGCTGTTCGACGGCGTGCGGCGCGGCATCGTCATTGCGGAATCGATCTGGCCGAATTCCGCATACGAGGACGGCTGCGGCATAAATTCGCTCACGGGTGCGGACGCGATTGCGCCCTTTGGCGGCGCGGCGTTCCACGATAACAAGGTCTTCGTCAGGCGCGTGGCATAACGCGGAATGTCGTTGGGAGTTTTTTCGATGGTGGCATGGCGTGTCGTAGGTGCTTTGTGTGTTGCGCTCGTTGTCGGCAATTGCGGAGGTGCAGATTCAGGCGCGCTGATCTCATCCGGCGCCCCAGCCAATTCCGGCAATGCTGCCGAGAATGCGCGGCTGGCTCTGATCGACCGCTGCATGACCGATGGATCGCTGAATGTCAGCATCGATCCGAAAAAGGGTCGCGCGCCCTATTGTCAATGCTACGCATCCGCGGCGGTGAAAGGATTGTCGCCACAGCAGCAGGCCTCGCTTGCCGCGAACGGATCGATGCCGCCGTCAATCGATAGCGCAGCGATCTCGCGCAGCTGCAGCCGCGTGTGACGGCGGCTCAATAACGATTTTCATTCTTTGAATGTGAGTAATAGCGCGAGTGTATTTGTGTGTAATTTGCGCATAAAATGCGCATGCGTTTTTGCTGGATCATAAAGCGTGTGTATTGAAGCGTCTTGCTTCAGCCGCATTCTTCAATTTCGCTAAGCGCACAATCTGACTTTGGTTTCCTTCGCCCCGCTGCCTCGTTGCGACGTGACCGTTCGGACTTCCCAAAAGCCGGGTTGTGGCGCCGATGCAGCAAGCGTCCGACGTCATCTCTGACGACACAGACCAAGGAGAAAGGCGATGCCCAAGGGTACCGTCAAATGGTTCAACCCGACCAAAGGTTATGGGTTCATTCAGCCGGCGACCGGCAACAAGGACGTGTTCGTGCATATTTCGGCTGTCGAGCGGGCAGGGTTGTCGACCCTGAACGAAGGACAGACGGTGGAGTTCGAGCTCGTGTCGAACCGCGGCAAGGAAGCTGCGGAAAACTTGAAGGTGGCTTAAGTCACGCTGTAGTCGCCTCAGTGCGACACTGAAATCGAACCCCCGGGTGCTCCCGGGGGTTTTTTTACTGCGCAGATCGCTTTACGCCCGGCAGCAAGGCAGCCTCGGCGGCGCTGACGGTGCCATCGATGGCGCAGTGATCGCCGCCGTGATCGCCCTCGGCATGCACGCGTCCCTCTGCGACCAGCTTGAGGGCCAGTGGATAGATCCGGTGTTCGATCTCAAGCACGCGCCGGGCCAGCGCATCCTCGCTGTCATCGGGCAGCACCGGAACCGCGCCTTGCGCGATGATCGGACCCGAATCCATCTCCGGCACGACGAAGTGAACCGTTGCGCCATGCCGGTCCGCACGCGCTTCGATCGCGCGGCGATGCGTGTCGAGGCCCTTGAAAGCCGGCAGCAGCGCCGGATGGATGTTCAGCATCCGCCCGGTCCAGCGGGACACGAACCACGGCGTGAGCAGCCGCATGAAGCCGGCGAGGCAGACGATGTCGATGCGGTGCTGCTCAAGGACATGCTGGAGGGCCTGCTCGAAGCTTTCGCGATCCTTGCCGAACGTCTTGTGATCGACGATGGCCGTAGCAATGCCTTGCTCGGCCGCGCGCTGCAGGCCGCCGGCATCGGGACGGTTCGAGGCGACCAGCACGATCTCGGCGGGGTAGGCCGGATCCTTCGCTGCATCGATCAGCGCGGACATGTTGGAGCCGCGGCCGGAGATCAGGATCGCAACCCGCTTGCGCGTCATCGCGGTATTATCGTCCAAGATCGAGCGTGCCGCTGTAGGTCACGCGTTCATCGCCCTGCGCCGGCACGACCTCACCCAGTTGCACCACCGTCTCGCCGGCTTCGGTGAGGACCGCCATCACGGCTTGAGCCTCGCTGGCCGGAACGATGGCCACCATGCCTATTCCGCAATTGAAGGTGCGCAGCATTTCCTGCTCGGCAATGTCGCCGGTCTGCGCCATCCACTTGAAGACCGGCAGCACATCGACCTTCGACAGATCGAGATGTACACCGAGCGACTTCGGCAGTGCGCGCGGAATGTTGTCGGGGAAACCGCCGCCGGTGATATGCGCGAACGCCTTGACCGCTCCGGTCTGGCGGATCGCAGCGAGGCAGGATTTCACATACAGCCGGGTCGGCACGATCATCGCTTCGCCGAGGCTGCGCGACGGATCGAACGGCGCCGGCGCGTCCCATGACAGACCTGAAAGCTCGACCACCTTGCGGGCGAGCGAGAAGCCGTTGGAGTGGATGCCCGAGGAGGCAAGGCCGATCACCACATCGCCGGCCGCAATATCCTTGCGCGGCAGGATCGTGCCGCGCTCGGCCGCGCCGACAGCAAAGCCGGCGAGATCGTAATCGCCGGACTGGTACAGACCCGGCATCTCGGCCGTCTCGCCGCCGATCAGCGCGCAGCCGGACAGGCGGCAGCCTTCGGCGATGCCGGTCACGACCTTGGCGCCGACCTCCGGATCGAGCTTCGAGCAGGCGAAATAATCGAGGAAGAACAGCGGCTCCGCACCCTGGACCACCAGATCGTTGACCGACATGGCCACGAGGTCGATGCCGATGGTGTCGTGCCGGCCGGTATCGATGGCGATCTTGACCTTGGTGCCGACGCCGTCCGTGGCCGCCACAAGGACCGGATCCTTGAAGCCGGTGCGGGCGAGGTCAAACAGGCCGCCGAAGCCGCCGATTTCGGCGTCAGCGCCGGGCCGGGCGGTGGCGCGCACCAGCGGCTTGATGAGATCCACCATGCGGTTGCCGGCGTCGATATCGACACCAGCCTCGCCATAGGTGAGGCCGCGCTTTTCAGCCATCGATCAATTGTCCTGTTGGTCTGTCCGCTCGTGATCCCGCTTCCGAAATTCGCATTCCCTCGCGGCGGCCTCTTATACGAACTTCGGAAGCGAAGGACACTAGCAACTCATTGAATCCAGTGTGGCTTTTGCTCAGAAATCCACATTTCGAATGTGCTTGCGGGAACGCCGCGGACTTCTGAACAGCCATATCGGTCGGCAGCGAATTTTGCCGCGTCCTAGCGCGGGAATCGCATTATGCGCAATGCCTTGAACAGCGTTATAATTCATCCACGCCGGCTCGCCCGCCGGTAATGGTTTTGCCGGGACGACATCTTGAGCCTACCCAATCTGATCACAATCGCACGCATCCTGAGCGTGCCGCTCATCGTATGGGCGATTACGTCCGGACACATGCTGCCGGCCTTTATCCTGTTTCTGGCGGCCGGAGTCAGCGACGCCGTCGACGGGTTCCTGGCCAAGCGCTTCAACATGAAGACGGAACTGGGCGCCTTGCTCGATCCCCTGGCCGACAAGGCGCTGATCGTGTCGATCTATGTCGCGCTCAGTTTCAGCGATGCGCTGCCCCGCTGGGTGGTCATCCTCGTGGTGTCCCGCGACATCCTGATCGTCGGCGGTTTCCTGGTGGCGATGCTGATCGACCGGCCGATGCCGGTGCGGCCGCACCCGGTGTCCAAGGCCAATACCTTGGCCCAGATCCTGCTGGCCGGGACGGTCCTCGGCTCCTTCGGCCTGAATGTCAGTGCCGGCTGGCTGTTGCCGACGCTGATCATACTGGTGACAATCTTGACCTTGCTTTCGATCGGCTTCTATGTCGCTGAATGGATCCGTCATTTCAGCACCAACGGGGCTGAACATTAGGACGGGCGGGGGCGGAAAACGATGAGCACCATGACGACGGGACCGGCGATCAATCCGCCGCCGCCTTCACGCAAGCCGATCTCGCTGACCAAGCAGCTGACCTTCTGGGCTGGCGCCTTCCTCGTGCTGGCTTTGCTGCTGTGGCTGCTGAACGAGGTGCTGCTGCCGTTCATCGCCGGTATGGTGCTGGCCTATCTGCTCGATCCATCGGTGCGAAAGCTGCAAAAGCTTGGCCTCAATCGCGCGCTCGCGTCAGTGGTGGTCGTCATGATGATGATCGTGCTGGTGGCGGCAGGTTTGATATTGCTGATTCCGGCATTGGGCGACCAGATCGCGGGCTTTATGGAGAAGCTGCCGCAGTATGTTGATCGCGTGCGCCAGATCGCCCAGGAACAGAGCCAAGGCTGGCTGGGGCAGTTCATCGGCGAGAAATTGCCCGAGGCTCAGCAATCTCTCGGCGGTGTCGCCTCGTCCGTGGCTGGTTGGGTGGCGGGAATCCTTGCCTCGATCTGGTCTGGCGGCAAGGCACTGATGTCTCTGCTGTCGCTCATCATCATTACGCCGATCGTGGCTTTCTATCTGCTGCTCGATTGGGAGCGGATGATCGACAAGGTCGATTCCTGGGTCCCGCTGCAGCATAAGGAAACGGTACGCAGTCTCGCGCGCGAGATGGACTCCGCGATCTCCGGCTTTGTGCGCGGACAGGCGCTGGTTTGCT
>JAEYVN010000263.1 GCA_023431725.1 Pseudomonadota bacterium | reverse complement strand
CGTCGAACGATTGCGGCTTCAAAGCGAACTGGGCGCGCGCTTCCGTGACACCGTAGTCGTCTTCGATCTTGTAGCTCAGCATCAGCGAGCCGCGGCCCTGCGGCTCGGGGTCTTTGGTCAGCGCAATCGTCGGCGCACGATCCGGGATCGCCGTGAACGACCATGTGACCGGATCGCCGATGCCCCGCAAGGTCACAGCGCCCTGCTCGGTGATGACGTAGCGATGTTCTTCGGTGCCGGCGGCCGGTGCTGCGTCGTTCTGCGCCTTGGCGCTTTCATCGGGCGCGATGCCGCCATTCAAAGAAATGTTGAGGCCCGAGGCGCCACTGGCGCGCACGACGAGAATAGATCCGGCGGGAACGCTGAGCGATGCTGTGGTGCGTACGGGCTCGCCCGGCCGCAGGCCCGGTAGGATCACCGGCGGACGCGCAGTGTATTGCGGCGGCGTCACCCAGGCATCGATGCGGTAATTGGCCGGCGACACGACGCCCTGCCAGTTGAAAGCCGCAGCGACGCGGCGTTGACGATCGCCCTCGGACGCAAAGAAGGTGGCGACGAACAGCACCATCACCAGCGCGCGCAGAGCCACGGGATCGCGCAGCCACAACCGCGGCGACGGCCAGCCGGCCTTGAGGCGGCGAGCCGCCGACAGCGCGCGATCGACATGCGCGCGCCACAGCGCCTGCGTCATCGCATCGCCCTCGTTGGTCGCAAGGCGATCGGTCAAAGCGACAGCCGGACGATGCGGAAGACCGCTGCGCTGATCGAGCCGCTTCAGTGCATCATCCACACGCGGCATGCGGACGGAGGCCAAGGGCGCCAGGGCGGCCAGCGCCAGCAGGCCAAAAATGACGACGCCGGCGGCGCGGCCGAGCGGCGGCAGCCACAGCCAGAGGCCAAGCCAGGACAACACCAAAAACAGGCCGGACACCGTCAGAAAGGCTGCGAGTGGCGGCCAGACCCGCTCCCACAGGATCGATGCGCGGGCACGCGAAATGCCGCGCGCCAGCAGCAGATCCACCTCGCGTTGGGCCGAATGTCGTGCGTTTTCAGACTGTTGGCTGGGTTTTTCGGCCAATGCTGCGTTCCTGATCAAGCGGCCACGGGACTCACCCCAAGGCCAAGCCTAACACGCGTTTCGGCACCAGTTAGTCACGAAACCAAGACCGAATTAAGCAAGCAACAGGCCAAACACCAGACGCGCGCCATCAGCAAAAATGGCGACCGGTTTTGCGCCGACCTGATGCCAAAAAAGACCGCGATTGGTTCACAGCCACGGCGGCATCCGGTCCAGCCCGATCAGCGCCTCGACCTCCATGCGGGGCCGCACCAGCGACCAGGCGTCGCCATTGACCAGCACTTCCGGGATCAGCGGGCGGGTGTTGTAGGTCCCGGCCTGCACCGCGCCATAGGCGCCGGCGGTCATCACGGCCAGGAGGTCGCCGGGCTTGGGTTCTGCCAACCTGCGATCAAGCGCGAGATAGTCGCCGGTCTCGCAAACCGGCCCGACCACATCCGCGCGGACCGTCGCCGCGCCCGGCGCGGCCTTCTGCACCGGCAGGATATCGTGATGGGCTTCATACAGGGTCGGGCGGATCAGGTCGTTCATTGCCGCATCGACGATCACGAAGATCTTGGACTCGCCGCGCTTCACGAAGATGACGCGGGTAACAAGAATGCCGGCATTGCCGACGATCAGACGGCCCGGCTCGAAGATCAGCTTGCAGCTGAGATCGCGCGTCGCCTGCTTCACCACTTTCGCATAGGCGGCGGGATCCGGCGGAATTTCGTCACCCTCGCGATAGGGAATGCCGAGACCGCCACCGAGATCGACATGCGTGATCGCGTGTCCGTCTGCGCGCAATTCGCGCACGAAATCCGACAACAAGGCGAAGGCATCGGCGAACGGTGACAGATTGGTGATCTGGCTGCCGATATGCATATCGACGCCGGCAACATGGATGCCGGACAGTTGCGCCGCATGGCGATAGACCTCACGCGCACGGCTGATCGGGATGCCGAACTTGTTTTCGGATTTGCCGGTGGCGATCTTCGCATGCGTCTTGGCATCGACATCCGGATTGACGCGGATGGAGATGGCCGCCGTGCGGCCCTTGCTCGACGCGATCTGCGACAGCAGATCCAGTTCGGGCTCGGACTCGACGTTCACGCAGAAAATGTCTTCGTCGAGTGCGAGGGACAATTCTTCGGGCGTCTTGCCGATGCCTGAGAACATGATTTTCTTGGCCGGAATCCCGGCCGCGCGCGCACGCCGCAATTCGCCGCCGGAGACGACATCGGCGCCGGCGCCGAGCCGCGCCAAAGTCGCGATCACCGCCTGGTTGGAATTTGCCTTGACCGCATAACAGACCAGCGAGGGCACATCGGCAAAGGCATCCGCGAATACGCGATAATGCCGCTCCAGGGTCGCTGTCGAATAGCAGTAAAACGGTGTGCCGACCTGCGCTGCGAGGGCGGTCAGGTCTACCGCCTCGGCGTGCAGGGCGCCGTTGCGATAGTCGAAATGATGCATGGCGATCTCGAAATAAACGGGCTCAGTCGATCAGGACGTCGAGGGGGATGGGCTTATTCGGTCCTTTGATGATCGGAATGCCGCCGACGCGCCGGCCGCGGGTCTTGATCTCTTCACCGCCCTGATCGGTCTCTTCCTCGAGCGAGCCACCCGGAACGGCAGACAAACCGCCCGGAGGAGCATCCAGAGGCCCTTTGCGGCCGCAGGCGGACAGGCCCAGCGCCAGGCCCAAAAGGCCGATCGCAGCAAAGCGGTACAATAGAACAGACGACGTCCGAGTCACAAAAGCATCCCCCAATCGGCGCGGACCATATCAGACCGACCGAACAAGGCGAAATTCCTTGTTACGATCCAGGCGCAGCTCACGAGCGGGATTTTTCCAGCCGTTTCAACCACCGCTTGCCCTGCAGGCGGACATTCTTCGGCGCCGTCCCGCCGTAACTGTCGCGGCTTTGCACCGAGCGATCGACCGAAAGCACCTTGAACACCTCATCGGTGATTTTCGGCTCGATGGCCTGCATGGTCTCGAGCGGCACCCGATGCAGCGGCAGGCCGGCCTTGGAGGCCTCCGCCACGATCGATCCGGTGATGTGGTGCGCCTGCCGGAAGGGAATGTTGAGTTCCCGCACCAGCCAGTCGGCGAGGTCGGTCGCGGTGGCATAGCCCTCGCCCGCGGCCTTCTTCAGGCGGGCGGCATCGGGCTCGATATCCTGCACCATGCCGGTCATGGCGGCGATGCAGAGCGACAGGGCGCCGAGCGCATCCATCGCCCCCTCTTTGTCCTCCTGCATGTCCTTCTGATAGGCGAGCGGCAGCCCCTTCATCACCATGACGATGGATTGCAAGGCGCCGGAGATGCGTCCGGTCTTGGCACGCACCAGTTCGGCTGCGTCGGGGTTGCGCTTCTGCGGCATGATCGAGGAGCCGGTCGTGAATTTGTCCGACAGGCGCATCAGGCCCGTCAGCGGCGAGGTCCAGATCACGATCTCCTCGGCCAGGCGCGACAGATGCACGGCACAGATCGTCGCAGCGGCGAGCGATTCCATGACGAAGTCACGGTCGGACACGGCATCGAGCGAATTGGCGGTCGGGCGGTCGA
>JAEYVN010000071.1 GCA_023431725.1 Pseudomonadota bacterium | reverse complement strand
GCCAGCACGCCGACATAATCGAACGCCGTGGCGATGGTTTCGGCGATGCGGATCGCCTCGTCGGCGACCGCCTGCGGAATCGCCGCCGGCACGCGTGACACTTTCAGAATGTGGTCGCGGTGTTCGTTCTCGGTGACGTCGAAGCTTTGCAGCGAACCATCGCGGCCGCGCGCCACCACCACCGAGATCTCGCGCTCATAGGACACGAAGCCTTCGAGGATGCAGGGCGCGCCATGCAGCGCGCGCCAGGCGGCGGCAGAATCGCCATCCGGATCGAGCTTGATCTGGCCCTTGCCGTCATAGCCCATGCGGCGGGTCTTCAGGATCGCCGGCAGGCCGATGCGGCGCACCGCCTCGAACAGCTGCGGCACGTCGCCGGCCGACGCATAGGGCGCGGTGGCGATGCCGAGATTCTCGATGAATTCCTTCTCGATCAGGCGGTCCTGCGTGGTGGCAAGGATGCGCGGATCGGGCAGCACCACGCGGCGCTGCGACAGGAACGCGGCGGTCTGCGAGGGCACATTCTCGAATTCATAGGTGATGACGTCGCAATTGCGGGCGAAGCGCGACAGCGCGTCCTGGTCGTCGTATTCGGCGTGGGTGGCGCGGCTCACCACCTCGAAGGCGCAGCCGTCGGTTTCCGGCGCATACACATGGCAGTTGAGGCCAAGGCGCGAGGCCGCCTGCGCCAGCATCCGGGCGAGCTGTCCGCCGCCAAGGATGCCGATGGTCGTGCCGGGTGAGAGCGGAGCGTTCGCGCGTGTGAACATGAGTCTAGTGTCCTGTCTCCAACGCTTCGAATCCTTTGCCGCAAACTCTTGAACGAAGCGTTGGAGACAAAAGGACACTAGCTATTTTTGAGTTCTAGTGCGGTTTTGTTTCTGACGTTCCGATGAAAGGGATAGCAGCGCGCCTGATCGGAACGTCAGAAACACCGCACTAGTGCTTTGCAGCTTTGGTATCGTCGATCGACTGCGGACGCTTGGCGACGCTGTCAGTCTGCGCCTTGCGATGCGCGGCGAGCCGCTTGGCCAGCGGCTTGTCGTTCAGCGCCAGTACGCTGACCGCGAGCAGCGCGGCATTGATCGCGCCCGGCTTGCCGATGGCCAGGGTTCCCACCGGAATGCCGGCCGGCATCTGCACGATCGACAACAGCGAATCCGTGCCCTCGAGCGCGGTGACATTCATCGGCACGCCGAACACCGGCAGCGCGGTCATCGCCGCCGCCATGCCCGGCAGATGGGCGGCCCCGCCGGCGCCGGCAATGATGATCTTGAAGCCGTTCTTCTCCGCCGATTTGGCGAAATCATAGAGCCGGTCGGGCGTGCGATGCGCCGACACGATCAGCGCCTCGTAGCCGACGCCAAGCTGATCCAGCATCTGCGCGCCATGCTGCATGGTGGCCCAGTCGGACTGGCTGCCCATGATGATGGCGACAGGCTTCTTGGCAGATTTTCGGGTGGTGTTTTTTGCGGGCCGGGCGGCCATTGGATCAAATCCGGGCGAAAAGAAGCGGCGGATTATAGGAATCGCGGGCAGGGCGGCAAGCTAAATGCGCCACTTCTGGCCCCTGCGGCTATGCGCTCCACCACCAAAACGTGTAAATTCGCCGCGGACTTGAGCACGGGGCGTTCGAATGAATGACGTGTTGAACTCACTGGCTACCGCTTGGGGGCATCTGGCCGGACACGGCAATGCCGATATCTTCGGCTATCTGGCCGCGCTGCTGACCATCGTCACCTATTCCATGCGTACGATGATTCCGCTGCGCATCGTCGCGATCGGCTCCAATTTTCTGTTTCTCGCCTATGGCTATTTCGCCCCGGCTTATCCCCAGTTGCTGCTGCACTTGATCCTGCTGCCGCTGAACATTGTGCGCCTGTACCAGATGATCCAGCTCGTCAGACTGGTGCAGCGCGCATCATCGGACGATGACCTGTCGATGGACTGGGTGAAGGCTTTCACCTCGACGCGCGATTGTCAGGCCGGCGAAATCGTCTTCGCCAAGGGCGATGTCGCGGATGCCATGTATTACGCGATGTCCGGACGCTACGTCCTGAACGAAATCGGCGTGGAAATCGGACCCGGCCAGGTGGTCGGTGAAATGGGCTGGGTGTCGCCGGACCAGCGTCGGACGCAGACTTTTACCTGTATCGAGTCCGGTCAATTGCTGGTCATCACGTACCGGCAGGTGAAGGTGCTTTATTTCCAGAATCCGCGCTTCGGCTTTTTCTTCCTGAAACTCATCACCCAGCGGCTGTTCGCCAATCAGCAGAAAACCGAGGCGCGGCTCGCGGAGCTATTGAAGGACATGCCACCGCCGGTTGCCGGCTTACCGGCGGTTGCGGCAGCGTCGCCGGAGCAGACGCAGTTGCAGCCTACGCAATGATGTCCGGCGTCAGCTGGTCTTCGATGAAGGAAATGCGGTCACGCAACACCAGCTTGCGCTTCTTGAAGCGCTGGATCTGGATCTGATCGGCGCTGGGAGCAGCGTTCAATGCGTCGATGGCAGCATCGAGGTCACGATGCTCCTGCAGCAATTTTGCGAGTTCCGCGCGAAGCGCGGCTTCATCCTCACCCGTCATGTCCGCGGATCTTTTGTGAAAAGGCTATGGGTTCAATGGCTTGCGATTCGGCATGCGTGGTGCGGCGGACTGACGTTACCTTCGTCCTTTGAATGCATACAAGCGTGGCGCGTAATAGTTAAGGAAAAACGGGGAATTTCCGCAACGCAGCACGTCTTGATGTCGACTTGCCACATTTTTCCTGTCTAAATCGACAGGTTAGGACTCCACCCGAGCCGTATATCGAGGAGGCCCATTCCCCATGTCGATTCAAGAACACCTTGTTGAACTCAAGGCCCAGCACCGGGCGCTTGAGAAGGCGATTGCCGATGCCCTCGCGCATCGCTCGACGGACGACACCAAAATCAGCGAACTGAAACGGCGCAAGTTGCAGGTGAAGGACGAAATCGAACGGATGCAGGCGTCAGCCAGCGTTCATTGATTTTGCGATTTCAGTTATGATGTGATCTGACGGTTGGACCGTCGGCGCTCCGACCGGAGGCCGGCGGTCTTGTATTATAATCAGATCCATAAACAAAAGCGTTCCGGGGGGAGCCACGTGAGGAAGAATTCATTGCCGGCCATTCTGGCGGCATTGCTGTCTGTTGCCGTGCTTGCGTCAGGAGGCTCCGCCACCGCGCAGGATTATCCGACACGACCGATCACCTTGATCGTGCCGTTCCCGCCCGGTGGCGGCAACGACTCGATGGCGCGCATCATCGCTGACAAGTTGTCGAGCGCACTCGGTCAGCAGATCGTCGTCGACAACCGCGGTGGCGCCGGCGGTGTGATCGGCACGCGTGCGGCGGCGAAGGCTGCGCCCGATGGCTATACGCTGCTGCTCGGCCATACCGGCACCATGGGCATCAATCAGAGCCTGTACGCCAATCCGGGCTATGACATCCGCAAGGATTTTGCGCCGATCGGATTGATCGCGGTCATGCCGATGGCCTTCATGACGCAGCCATCGGCGCCCTACAAGAGCATCGCCGACCTGATCGCGGCCGCCAAGAAGGATCCCGGCAAGATCAATATCGGTTCTTCGCCGAAAGGCACCGGCTCGCATCTTTGCGCCGAATTGTTCATGGCGTCCGCCGGCGTGCAGATGAATCTCATTCCCTACAAGGGCACGGCGCAGAGCATCACTGATCTTGTCGGCGGGCATGTCGCGGCAGCCTGCAACATCATTCCGCCGGCCTTCGGCAATCTGAAGGGCGGCACGTTGCGCGCGCTTGCGGTGACTTCGAACAAGCGCTCGAGCCATTTGCCGGATGTGCCGACTGTCGCCGAATCCGGCCTGCCGGGGTTTGAAGCGGATCTCTATTACGGTCTGCTCGCGCCGGCCGGTACGCCGCGCCCGATCATCGAGCGATTGAACAAGGAATTGCTGACGGCGCTCAAGAATGAGGACGTGCGTCAGCGCATCGCCAATGATGCAGCCGAGCCGCTGTCGAGCACGCCTGAAGAACATGCGGCGCTGCTCGATCGCGACGAAACCAAGTGGTCGACATTGATCCGCAAGCTCAACCTCAAGATCGACTGATGCTGCGACAAACGGCAGGAGGCTTGATGATCGTTGCTGCGTGCTGCGCGATCGCAGCCGCCGCCGATCTCGAACTTCTGCCGAAAGGTCATCCGAAGGCGCGGACACAGCCAACTGCGCCTTCGGCTCCTGCGCAACCGGCACCGCTGGCGGTGCCGGAAACACCATCGCCACCAGCGCCGACAACACAGACGCCCGTGGCGCCTGCGCCAAAGCCCGCCATCCCGGCGCCCGAACCCTCACCGCAACAGACGCCATCTCAGCAAGCGCCGGTGCAGCCGCCGTCGCCGCCGCAACGTCTGCAATCGCCGCCGCAAGAACCGCAATCTCCGCCTGCGCCGGAT
>JAEYVN010000556.1 GCA_023431725.1 Pseudomonadota bacterium | reverse complement strand
CGCCCAGCCGGATCAGTTCCTCCATATCCGCGTAGGTGGCCATGATCTGCTTGGCCCGGGTGATGACCGGCAAAAATTCCGGGTCGGCCGCCCGCGGCATCGTGCGCGACACCGACTTCAGGATGTTGACCGCAGGGTAGCGGCCCCGTTCGGCGATGGCGCGTTGCATGACGATGTGACCATCGAGAATGCCGCGCACGGCATCGGCGATCGGTTCATTATGATCGTCGCCATCGACAAGCACCGTGAACAGGCCGGTGATCGTGCCGGCTTCCGGCCCCGGGCCCGCTCGCTCGAGCAGTCGCGGCAGTTCCGAGAACACCGTCGGCGTATAGCCCTTGGCTGTCGGTGGTTCACCGGCCGACAAGCCGATCTCGCGCTGGGCCATTGCAAAGCGCGTGACCGAGTCCATCAGCGCCAGCACATCGCGTCCCTGATCCCGGAAATATTCGGCAATCGCCAGCGTGAGATAGGCCGCCTGCCGGCGCATCAAGGCGGGCTCGTCCGAAGTCGCGACCACCACCACGGCGCGCTTCAGCCCCTCCTCGCCGAGATCTTCCTGCAAGAACTCCTGCACCTCCCGGCCGCGCTCGCCGATCAGGCCAATGACCGATACGTCGGCCTCGACGTTCTTGGCCAGCATCGACAGCAGCACCGACTTGCCGACACCGGAGCCGGCGAAGATTCCCATCCGCTGACCGCGGCAGCAGGTCAGAAAGGTATTGAGTGCGCGAACGCCAAGGTCGAGCGGTTCCCCAACCCGCTTGCGGGTGTGGGCCGGCGGCGGCGCGTTGCGAAATGAGTAAGGCGATGGTCCTGGCGGCAACGGCCCCTTGCCATCGATCGGCTCGCCCATGGCATTGACCACGCGGCCGAGCCAGCCGTCGCTTGGCCGAACCGCGGCGGCCGAGGCGCTGACGATGGCCCGGCATCCCCGCCGCACGCCTTCGAGCGCACCGAACGGCATCAGCAGCGCGTTGTTCCCGGCGAAGCCGACCACTTCGCCGGCGATCGTCCGCCCCTGCCCGGTCTCGATCGACACCTTCGAACCGACCGACATGGCGTGGATGGGACCTGCGACCTCCACCATCAGGCCGCGAACGCCGACGACCCGGCCATAGATTTCGACGCCGTCGAGTTCCTCGATCTGCTCGGCCAAAGCCTTCATAGAATCCTATCCAGCCAGCGCCGCATTAACCCTGTGTTTACCCGCGTCATTAATCATTGCGATACCGTTATTGCGGCTACAGCGGGCGACGCGCCGGAGAAATCATTCAAAGGCGGGTTGCGGGTCGGCTCACCCCGGCTCTTTCGATGGAACATGACGATCGTTTGGGGCGACAAACTGTATTCCGGTAAATCTTTAGGCCGATTCGACTCAGGACGCCTAGAGAATGCTTGCGAAGCAGAATCAGCTTTTGTTAACCATGACGAAATAGTGTTTCCCGAATCGTTGTGTTGCAAGGCGTTTGAAGGGCCGCCGCTCCCGGCGTGCCGACAATTGAAGGCCCCGCAGCGGCGAAAAAGGGGACTGGCATGCGCGTTCTACTGATCGAAGATGATAGCGCCACGGCGCAGTCGATCGAATTGATGCTGAAGTCTGAGAGCTTCAACGTCTACACCACCGATCTCGGTGAGGAAGGCGTCGATCTCGGCAAGCTGTACGACTACGACATTATTATGCTGGATCTGAACCTGCCCGACATGTCGGGTTATGAGGTCCTGCGCTCCCTCCGCGTGGCGAAGGTGAAGACGCCGATCCTCATCCTGTCAGGTCTTGCCGGCATCGAGGACAAGGTTCGCGGTCTCGGCTTCGGCGCCGACGACTACATGACCAAGCCCTTCCACAAGGACGAACTGATCGCCCGCATTCACGCGATCGTCCGCCGCTCCAAGGGCCACGCCCAGTCGGTCATCAACACCGGCGATCTGGTCGTCAATCTCGACCAGAAGACGGTCGAGGTTCACGGTTCCCGCGTGCATCTGACCGGCAAGGAATATCAGATGCTCGAGCTGCTCTCGCTCCGCAAGGGCACGACCCTCACCAAGGAGATGTTCCTCAATCATCTCTACGGCGGCATGGACGAGCCGGAACTCAAGATCATCGACGTGTTCATCTGCAAGCTGCGCAAGAAGCTCGCAAATGCCTCGAACGGCAAGAACTACATCGAAACCGTCTGGGGCCGCGGATACGTGCTGCGCGAGCCGTCCGAAGACGAGGCCAGAATTCCTGCCTGACAATTTCGCTGAAGCCGGATGCCAGTCCGGCGACAGCATCGCAAAAAGTCCCTTTGCCAAACTAACCCCGCCGGAAACGGCGGGGTTTTTGTTTGCCCTGCGCCGGGCCAAGGAAAACAGACGGGACAACCCGCAAATCTTGCGGGAACCCCGCGCCGTTAAGGTTAACACTTCATTCTTTTTCTGCCCGGGACCGGACTTATTCCGGCCATGCTACGTTGCTCTAACGAATGCGTGATCGACAGGCCTCGCAGACCAGCGCGGCGGCCCTGTTGGACGGGGGAAATCCAATGCAGCGAAGACCGGCAAGCTTCACGCCTGCTTAACCACACTGGTTCATGGTTAACGGGATCGTCCTTGTATCGAGTCAAGTTGGGTAATGCGTTTGAAGTCATTCGGGGGGTCTGCCCGCACGCGCGTCCGCGCAACGCGTCAGCAGACAGCAGCATCCGGCGACCGTTGGATCAGGTTCGCGACACGCGGCCTCACCGCCATCGCGATCGCCGTCATGATTTTCGCAACCACGCTGGTCGCGGCCGGCCGCCTTCTGGCTGTATCGGTTGATGCCCGAACCGATTCACGATCCCTGGTCGGGATGTCATCGCAATCGCGCGGCTTGAACCTTGTTTCGCTGCCCGACAGCGGCGTCGCCGTGCCGCTGCAGGTCGCGGCTCTGCCGGATGACGAATATCTCTCCGACGCATCAAGCGCGATCACTGCGGCACACGCAGCCTTCCCGCCGGCCTCCGGCACGCTTGCCGACTTCACCAACGATCAATTGTTCACCGGCTCGATCCACAGTTTCACGACGCGGTTCGACGCGCTCGACCTCGCAAAGGCCGAGCACAACAGGATCCCGGCGAAGAGTCAGGAACGGCCGGCCATCGCCCGGCTGCCGGTTGCGCGCCCGCAACTTGCAGCGCTGCCGCCGGCCAACGAGATCGGCATCCAGCAGAATCTCGACCTGCCGACCGCGAAGACTGCGATCTACGACATCACCGCCAAGGTCGTTTACATGCCGAACGGCGAGAAGATGGAAGTGCATTCGGGCTTCGGCAAATACATGGACGACCCGAAATTCGTGCATCTGAAGATGCGCGGCGCGACGCCGCCAAACACCTACAGGCTGCGCCTGCGTGAATCGCTGTTCCATGGCGTGCAGGCGATCCGCATGCTGCCGCTCCGCGAGAACGAAATGTTCCGTCGCGATGGCATCCTCGCTCATCCTTACATGCTCGGGCCAACCGGACAGTCGAACGGCTGCATCTCGTTCAAGGATTATCCGAAATTCCTCGCCGCCTTCATGCGCGGCGATGTCGACCACATCACCGTGGTGTCGCGTCTCAATACCCCGCCGGCCTCCTACGCCCGCCGCAACATCAAGAGCGCGAACGCGCTCTGATCGCTCGACGCATCGCCCGGACGTCATCACGCTTCAGCCGACCCGCGTGCGTCGCTTCTCGCCGATGTCACCCAGCGTGGTGTCCTTGGCTCGCGGCGGAATCACGAGCGTCCTTGCCGGCAACTTGATCACCGGCGCGCTTGGCAGATCGACGACGGGGTCGGCCTTGGCCGAGCTGGCGCGGCTCGACCAGATGGTGCCGAGAATGGCGCCCGTCGCCGACAAGGCCGACGCCTGCACTTCGGTGGCGGCAACGCCGCTGGTGAACAATTTCCGGATCATCAGGTCTCGTTCAAGCGACGGCGGAAGGTCGAATTGCACGCTGAAGAAGCGGCCATTGCGCCGCACCACCCGACCGCCGACAAATCCGACTTCGGAAATATGCAGGTTCAACCGCTCGCCAACCTTGAGCTTGAGATCGCGCTCATGGGTGGCATCGATGGCGACGCCCGACAGCGAGAAGTTGCGCGTCTCGCCGGTCGAAAATCCGCCGGTTGAATCGAAGAAGGCAACCCCCTCCTTCATCGGAAAGCGTTCCTCGACCCGACGCAATGGCGTCTGCAACGACATCATGCAGACCAGGAACAGCGTTACGATATTGACCGCGCTCCAGAATGCCACCGTCGGCAGCAATCCGCCGTCATGGATGATCTGCAATTCCGGGATCGTGTTGATGACCAGCCCGAGCACGGTCAGGACCATCATCCCGGCTGACATCCAGAACACCGAGCGCTCATAGTTGCTGCCGGCGGCGTCGCGTCCTTTCGGCGTCACCTTGAAGACATGGCCGAACGGACTGACCATCGTCTTGAGTGCCGGCGGCAGGATCTTGAAGCTCTGGAAGGTGCCGAGCACCTGCGCGGCGAACGGGAAATATTGCTTCGGCGCATAGACCCAGATGCCGCCGACGATCGCGGCCATCATCGGCACGAGATAATAGATCACGCTTTCCAGCGTGACATTGATCAGCGGCAGCAATCCCGTCCACAGATAGACCAGCGGCGCAACGACGGCGAGCAGCAGCATGCAGCTCTGCGAGACCCAGTGCGTCGGCAGGAACATCAATCGCTGCATCAGGTTCAGACCCGGCCCGAGCGGTCCGGCCTTGAGATGGAGTATCTGCATCGCGCCACGCGCCCAGCGCTGCCGCTGCACGAAGAACGCCTTCAGGCTTTCGGGCGCCAGACCAAACGCCAGCCGCTCGCACAGATAGCGCGTGACAAATCCATGTCGCAGCAATTCCAGCGACAGCAGCATGTCCTCGGTGATCGAATCCGTCGGCAATTGACCACCGACCGCATTCAGCGCCGCGCGCCGTGTTACCGAATTCGAACCGCAGCAGAAGGCGGCATCCCAGCCGTCGCGGCTCGGCATGATCGCCTCGAAGAAGAAGCGCTGATCGTCCGGCAGCGTCTTGCGCAAGGCAAGGTTCGCCTGCATCGGATCGTTGTTGTAGAAGGCATGTGGCACCTGAACGATGCCGACCTTCGGATCCTCGAAAAAGCCGAGCGTACGCATCAGGAAGTTGCGCTTCGGAATGAAGTCGGCATCGAAGACGGCGACGAATTCGCCCTCGGTCTGCAGCAGGGCGTGGTTGATGTTGCCGGCCTTGGCGTGCGTGTTGTCCGGTCGCGTCAGATAGCCGACGCCCTTCCTGTCGCAGAAATCCTTCAGCCATTCACGCCGGCCGTCATCGAGCACCCACAGCTTGAATTTGGGATAGTCGAGACACAAGGCGCCGGTGATGGTCTTTTCCAGCACGTCGAAGGATTCATTGTAGCTTGGGATGAACACATCGACCGATGGCAGGCGATGCGGCAATTCCGAGCGCAACGCAGCCTCATGGCGGTCGGCTTCGGCGCGTCTGTCGGTGCGCCGCAGGAAGATCAGATAAAGGACCATCGCATCGACGATCGCAAACAGTTCGATCGCAAAGCAGAACCATATCCAGCCGACCTCGTACCAGGCGCCCTGCGCCGGCCACACCGTCACCGTCAGCCGCCACGCGAGATAGCGCCCGACGACCAGCCAGACGAGCGCGAACACCGTCAATCGCGCCCATGATTTTTCCAGCGGCAGAGCCGGTCCGAGCAGATAGATCGCACCGACCACGAACAGCAACGGCGCCGCGAGTTCGACGAGATTCAACCCGTCCATGGTCACGTCACTGATCCGTCTTGTCTGCGACCGCGACGGTCTCCCGTGTGGCGCGCAGCCTGTCCCACCATTCCGTTACGGCTTTCGGCAGCGCCCAGTTCGTGCGCGCGAACCGCACTTCGGCAAGACGGCCGATGCCGCAATAGCCGGCCTGCCGCCCGAGCCTGGAGTGATCCGGCAGCGCGACTTCAACCGAGAATGTCCCGGCCGCCGGCTTCAGGACCTGCGCCGCCAGCAGACGATCGTCGATACGCGCCGCTGAACCACGCACCTGCGTGACGTTGCCGTATGTCCAGGAGTCGCCACCGATCAGGCGCACAGCGGCCTTGTCGCCCGGATTGATGCGCTCGAACTCGCGTTCGGGCAATTCGACAACGAGGAAGCGATTACGGCAATCAGCGAGATCGAACAGCGATTGTCCTTCCACCACCGTCGATCCGGGACTGGCCGACTTCGACCAGACGACATGATCGGGCGGCAGCGACATCTCGAAATTGCCGATACGATTAAGCCGCGCCTGTTCCTCGACAACGGCCTCGGTCAATTGCTTGCTCTTGGCGGTTGCCTGCGCCAGCTCGGTTTCGAGTTCCTGCCGGCGGATGAACAGACGGTCGCGCTGCTGCTGCGAATAAGGCACGTCGTTGGTGCCGTCGCGCAGGAAGGTGCCGTTCTTCGCCGCATCGCGTTCGACCGACAGTCGCTTGATCCGCGCCTCGGCCATGCCACAGCGCGTCAATGTCGCTTCACGCAACGCCAGCGCCTCGGCGGTGCGGATCTGCGATTGCGTGCCGATCTTGGAGAGCTCTTCCATGCGCGCACCGACATCGCCGCGCTGATGGGCTTCGAGCAGGCAGCCTTTCCTTTCGGCATTGGCTTCATCGATCTCGCGACCGATACGATCGACCACGCCGGCGCGGAATTTCTCGGCCTGTTCCTGCAGCGTCGCATCCGCCGTCTTGATCTCCTCAAGCTGCCGCCGTGCTAGCGTGGCGCGATCGCTGGCGATCGCCAGCTGGCTGCGCATCTCGAGCAGATGACGATTGTCGGCATTGAGCGTCTTGATCAGGCTGATCGCTTCAGGCTCTGCGATGAAATCGCCCTTGTGCGGCAGCTTGTCCGACAGCCGCCCCGCGATCGGCGCGGTGACACGCATCAATTCGGCATTCACGAACGCCGAAGACGCAACACGCGATGTCATATAGGGAAGAAAAGCCCAGACGCTGACGGCAATCAGAAGGGCCGCAAGCACCAGGCGAGCCTTTCGGCTCCTGACAAGACCTTCGATCTTTCCAGAAGATGCCACGACGAACCTCGCATCGTTGACAAGCTACCGGCGCAGCTTCGCTATTCAACATTACTTTCAAGTTGAATAGCGGCCTTCGGGTTGTGTCGAAGATCGGGACTGGTTAACAAACTGCGACATCCGCACGCGGCATTTTGATGCAACGGCGATTGATCGCCGCGACGGCCTCAATCGCCCTGGTCTGTCGCCTTGTCTGCATCCCGGGTGGCGAGCCCATGTCCCAGCGCGACGCGGTCGTCGAATACGAAGCATTCACCACGCCAGCGGCTGTCGCCTGGCGGAATGGTCTCGAGATATTTCAGGATGCCGCCCTTGAGGTGATAGACCTCGTCGAACCCCTGCGCGAGCAGATAGGAACTCGCCTTCTCGCAGCGAATGCCGCCGGTGCAGAACATCGCCACCTTGCGGTGCCTGGCCGGATCGAGTTCGCGCGCCGTGTAATCGCGAAACTCGCTGAAGCGCGTGATGCGCGGATTCACGGCGCCGTCGAAGGTGCCCATCTGCACTTCGAAGTCGTTGCGCGTATCGATCACCAGCGTGTCTTCGTCGGCGATCAGGTCGTTCCACGCGCCGGCATCGACATACACGCCGACCTTCTGCGTCGGATCGGTCGCCGCATGACCAAGCGTGACGATCTCCTTCTTCAGGCGCACCTTCATCTTGCCGAACGGCATCTCGGGCGCCCTTGAAAACTTCAGTTCGAGATTGTCGAGCCGGCCGCCGAACAGCGCGCCGCCCTGCAATTCCGCCATCAGCGCATCGATCGCATAATCTTCGCCCGCCACCGTGCCGTTGATGCCCTCGGCGGCGAGCAGCAACGTTCCCTTGATGCCAAGGCTGTCGCACAGCGCGCGCAGGGGCTCGCGCAGATCGCGGTAATCGGGCAGCGACACGAACTGATAGAGGGCAGCGACTTTGAGGCTCATGGCGGGGGCATTTAGCAGCAGATCGTCAGCCGGGCGAGCCTCCGTTTTTGCGGGACCAAGGGCCTCTCCGCCGGTAATTAGGGATGGCTTCCCGGCGCGTTGCATGAAATGGCATCAGCAGCCGTC
>JAEYVN010000225.1 GCA_023431725.1 Pseudomonadota bacterium | reverse complement strand
CACTTGATGAGCCTGGCGGCGCAGTCTATCGCAGGGGCCACAGCCGTTCGGCCGGGAAAGACAGGAGCCGCCAACCGCCATGGCCCTTCAGGAGACGCGCGAAACCGATCCGAAGAACCTGATCCCGGGCGCGACCGGGGACTGGGAGATCGTGATCGGGCTGGAGGTGCATGCGCAGGTCGCCTCCAACGCCAAACTCTTCTCGGGCGCTTCGACCGCCTTCGGCGGCGAGCCGAACTCGCATGTCTCGCTGGTCGATGCGGCGATGCCGGGCATGCTGCCGGTCATCAACGAGGAATGCGTCAAGCAGGCGATCCGCACCGGCCTCGGCCTGAAGGCGCAGATCAACAACAAGTCGGTGTTCGACCGGAAGAACTATTTCTATCCCGATCTGCCGCAGGGCTATCAGATCAGCCAGTACAAGTCGCCGATCGTCGGCGAGGGCGTGGTCAATGTCGATCTGCCGGACGGCAGCAGCATCGATGTCGGCATCGAGCGCGTGCATCTCGAACAGGACGCCGGCAAGAGCGTGCACGACCAGCATCCGACCATGTCGCTGGTCGATCTCAACCGCTCCGGCGTCGCGCTGATGGAGATCGTGTCGAAGCCGGACATCCGCTCGTCCGAACAGGCCAAGGCCTATGTCTCCAAGCTGCGCTCGATCCTGCGCTATCTCGGCACCTGCGACGGTGACATGGAGAAGGGCAGCCTGCGCGCCGACGTCAATGTGTCGGTGCGCCGGCCCGGCGACGAACTCGGCACGCGTTGCGAGATCAAGAACGTCAATTCGATCCGCTTCATCGGTCAGGCAATCGAATATGAAGCGCGCCGCCAGATCGAGATCATCGAGGAGGGCGGCAGCATCGTCCAGGAGACCCGCCTGTTCGACCCGAACAAGGGCGAGACCCGTTCGATGCGGTCCAAGGAAGAGGCGCATGACTATCGCTACTTCCCGGATCCCGACTTGCTGCCGCTGGAATTCGACGATGCCTATGTCGATGACCTGAAGAAGAACCTGCCGGAGCTGCCGGATGAGAAGAAGACACGCTTCGTCGAGTCCTACGGCTTGCAGGCTTACGACGCCGGCGTGCTGATCGCCGAACGCGAGACCGCGGAATTCTTCGAAGCGGTTGCCAAGGGACGCGACCCCAAGCTTGCTGCCAACTGGGTCACCAATGAACTGGCCGGCCGCCTTAACAAGGAAGGCAAGGACATCAGCGCGTCGCCTGTTACCGCAGCGCAACTTGGTGCGATCCTCGACCTGATCGGCGACAAGACCATCTCCGGCAAGATCGCCAAGGACCTGTTCGAGATCGTCTGGACCGAGGGTGGCGATCCGCGCGCCATCGTCGAACAGCGCGGCATGAAGCAGGTCACCGATCTAGGGGCGATCGAGAAGGTCGTTGATGAGATCGTCGCTGCGAACCCTGACAAGGTCGCCGACGCCAAGACCAATCCCAAGGCGATCGGATGGTTCGTCGGTCAGGTGATGAAAAACTCCGGCGGCAAGGCCAATCCGCAGGCGGTCAACGACCTGTTGAAGGCGAAACTCGGACTTTGAGCCGGACGAGGTGCGCTTGTAAGCTTCAATCTTCATGATGATGCGGGTGCGGCCGCCCCGCTGTGGAGGGTGTCATGCTTACACGCCGCTTGTTTGCTTTCTCCCTGGCTTTGCTACTGGCGGTTCCGTTCGCGGTGGCAGATGCGGCGGACAACAAATACGGCACCTTCATCTTTGTGAAGCCGGGGCAGTTGGACCTCGGCAAATTGCTGGCGCCATCGCCGCTCCCCGATTCCGGGATGCAGAAGAGCGATCTCGCCGCCGTTCTGGAGACCCAGAAGACGCGCACCCCGGCACAGGTCGAGCGTGCAGTCGCCGACAATCCGCTCTCGATCTATCGCTTCGCCGACGTGGTGAGCCCGGAATTCTCTGCGGAGCGCTTTCCGCAGTTCGATGCTTTCGTGAAACGCGTCTTCAACGATTCACGCATCCTCGTGCTGTCGAGCAAGGATGTATGGGACCGGCCGCGTCCCTATGTCGTCAGCCAGGACGTCCAGACAGTTGGCGAGCGGCCGAAGGCGCCGGGATCCTATCCGAGCGGACATGCGATCTTCGGATATCTGAGCGCGATCATCCTCGCCAACATGCTCCCTGAAAAGGCGCCAGCAATCTTCGAGCGTGGCCGCGAGTATGGAACGAACAGGGTGATCACCGGCGTGCATTTCCCCTCCGATGTCGAGGCCGGACGCATGGCCGGGACGGCCATCGCTGCCGCTTTGATGGAGAGCGAGCAATTCCGGACGGAGTTGGAAGCGGCCAAACTGGAATTGCGAAAAGGATTAGGGCTCTCCACCGCATCGGCCGCTGCTCGATAAGGGGTGGGAGCACGAAAATCCCCTTTATGAGCGATCAAGAAACGACCACTTCGTGATGGTCGGCGCGATTGACGTGTCTTGAACGGGAAAGCGCGACCAAACTTTCGATGAAAGCTGCTCGCAATGGATGAGCGGATGTTCAAGTTCGGTCTGACGACATTCCGAAGGACGTCATGACGTTACTCTCATGACATTCGCGGGGATCAACCCGGCGATCGATCGTCGTGAGAGTATTGCCGGTGGCGAAATTCCGTCTGGAATGATGCGAATGTTCGTCTCCGGCATGGTGATTGAGCGATGCGTGCGTCTGTTGCGTCCGCTCGCATCCGGAAAATTCCATTCGAACCGTGAACCTCGTCCCGTTTTGGGGCAGCAGCAACGCTTCAAAGCGTTCCGATCTGTTCGCGATGAAGCCTGATGCGCTCTGTTTTTCTTTTTGCGATAGCGTGTCGGTGTCTTCGAGCGGTCGCAGATCGTCTTTCAGATGCGCGCGCGGATGCATCGAAGCGAATCATGAGAAGGCGATTCGTCCGATTTCGGATCGAGCCGGGTGGTTGGAGGCTCGAATTCGAGAGTTTTCCAAAAAAAATTTTTGACCCGTCTTTCGACACCAGACTTGACATCGCACGTCTCGAAAGCGCGGCTGACCGAACGAATGTCGAAGCAGGAATCTGCAACGCAGGGTCATGATGCACATGCAGATAACGCTGATTTCATCGATATAATTTCAACGTCGCATGTATTGACATTGTTTGCGCGTTGGCGAGTGGGCGACGTTGACTTCGAAAGCACTGAACTGGTCGCGCATCACCTGCATCGCGCATCGAAACGCCCGTCCGAGTACACGTTTCGTTAAGTGGAGTCGCTGTTTTGTGGGTTCT
Organism: Pseudomonadota bacterium; assembly: GCA_023431725.1. GTDB lineage: Bacteria > Pseudomonadota > Alphaproteobacteria > Rhizobiales > Xanthobacteraceae > Pseudorhodoplanes. Next base: position 4,167 of record JAEYVN010000225.1, on the reverse strand, counting down.
GTAGTAATCGAAGTCCAGTGCACCTCGATTCGCGAGTGCACTTTCGATAGCGCCATCTCTAACTTGGAGGGCACAATGGCGAAGCGTAAGAAGGCTAAGACCGCGGCGAAGAAGACCGCGAAGAAGACGAAGCGCAAGGTCGCGAAGAAGCGGAAGTAATTGCGCCGTTTTCGGTCACGTTACAGGGCCGGCGGCGTTTTCCGCGCGACATCCTCGTGCGAGACATCGCCGGCATCATGTAATGACGGAGGGCGTCGGCGAGACACAACAGGTCTCTCCGACGCCCTCGGTCTTTCTGGGGTTAGCTAACGGCTGAGTGTGGTCGTTCGATTATCGAATTCATTAACTTTGAAGTTTTGCGGGCGACCGCGTTGTTGCCCGACCAAAGCGTGTTCCAGCGAAGAGGGTGCCGGTTCGCGGACGCACCAAAGCAAGAAGCCAGAACCGCGGCTTTGATCCATCAAAGCCGAAAGGCTCACCGGTACGGCAGATTATTCTTCAGGTCGCCTTTGCCTTGAGCCGCGTGTTGCAGGCGCTCCAGTATTGCGGCCAGGTCATATTGCTATCGACCTTACCTGCGCGGCGCGCTTCCTTCCATTCCGCCCCGCATTGCTTCTGGCGGTCGCGAGCGGCACGACGCCCGGCCGATGCGGTGGCACGCTTGTCAGCCTTCGCCTTGCGCGCTTCTGCTCGCTTCGCCTTGCGTTCGTCGTCGGCGGACTTCTTGGCGTCCTGACTGGCCGTGCTGCTCTCGGCCTTTGGCTTGTCCGTCGTGGTTGCTGGTGATGTCTGTGCGAAAGCTGGACCGGCGGGCAGGGTGGTGAAGGTCGCAATTGCGCCCGCAACGATGATGGCCGGCAGCAAACTGACGATGGAGTTTTTCATGTTCATTCCCCCATGGACGTGAAGAGCCATTCCGTCGGCAACACTATGCTGCAGATGGAAGGCGGTCCATACGGCGGCGCCGGTTGCGCGTCGTCGTCGGCGGTTTTAGGTGACGGTCACCGAAGCGATAGCGGAGACAGAGATGGCACGAAGAGCAGCGAGGCCGAAGTCGAAGGCCGGTTCCAAGGCCAGATCCAAGGTGAAGGTGCCACGTCAGGCGGCGGTACGCACTGCGAGCAAGAGCAAGGACAAGAGCAAGGCCACAGCAGCCGCATCGTCGAAGAAGCCGGCCGCACGCCGCAAGCAGCGGCCGATCGAACTCTATTACTGGCCGACGCCGAACGGCTGGAAGATTTCGATCATGCTGGAGGAGTGTGGGCTTCCCTTTATCATGAAGCCGGTCAACATCTCGACCGGCGATCAGTTCAAGCCCGAGTTCCTGGCGATTGCTCCCAACAACCGGATGCCGGCGATTGTCGATCCGGATGGTCCGGGCGGGAAGCCGATTTCAGTCTTCGAGTCGGGCGCGATCCTGCAATATCTCGGTCGCAAGACCGGCAAGTTCTATCCCGCCAGCGAACGCGAGCGCGTCCAGGTCGAGGAATGGCTCATGTGGCAAATGGGCGGTCTCGGTCCGATGGGTGGTCAGGCGCATCACTTCCGGATCTATGCGCCGGAGAAGCTGCAATATGCGATCGATCGCTACACGAACGAGGTCCATCGCCTGTTCGGAGTCATGAATACGCGTCTCAAGGATCGTCCGTTCCTGGCCGGCCGCTATTCGATCGCCGACATGGCGTGTGTCGGATGGGCATCGCGCTGGCAGCGTCAGGGGCAGGACATCAATGAGTTCCCGCATCTCAAGCGCTGGCTCGAAACGGTGATGGCGCGTCCGGCTGTCCAGCGTGGCATGAAGCTGCGTGTAGAAGAGGCATCGAAGGTCGATATGAACGACCCCAAGGTCAAGGCCTTGCTGTTTCAACAGCGGGCGCGGGCCGGCTGATCGTTCTGCATTGTTGCGATCGATGACAGGGCGGTGCGCGCCGATCGCGGCCGCCCTTTTGCGTGACGGTTAGCGGCCTGCGAACATTGACGGTGTTCAGAGTGTAAAGATGGCGCCGAGTACACGCTCGCGATGCTTCGAAATGCCCGTAGATTCGGTGTTCTTCGAGCATTGCGGTGGTCTGGACAGCTGGTTCCGTTCAGATTCGATTCATCCAAACGCTTAAACTGCCATTCAAATTTTGCAGATCATCATCGGCCTGTCTGACGGGGGTCGTCGGACATCAACATCCGCCAATCAAGGCGGAGGCGTAAACAGGGGATGATCATGGCGCGTTTTGAGATGCCGCATGTCGACATGAGCAATGCGGGGCAGGGCCCGTCCGCAGCCGACACCTATTACGAGCTGGGGATTCGCTATTCGGTCGGCGACGCGGTCGAAACCGATCTGATTGCGGCGCATAAGTGGTTCAACCTCGCGGCGATGAAAGGCAGCAAGGAAGCGGCGCAATCGCGGCAGGAGATTGCCGCGAATATGTCGCCGGCCGAAATCGCCGCCGCCCAGCGCGCCGCCCGCGACTGGCTGACACGGCACTGAGGCAGGGGAAAGTGGACCGCCGAAAATAATCGGCGTGTAAAGCGCTCGGCGTCGCCTTTCAGGTTGCTTGGATCGTCAGTCTTGGGCATATCCGTGCCTGCTGGAGACGTGGCCGAGTGGCTGAAGGCGGCGGTTTGCTAAACCGTTATACGCCGTCAAGGCGTATCGAGGGTTCGAATCCCTCCGTCTCCGCCACCGCGAATCTTCCATTGATTCCCCGGCATCGCCGCAAGATTTACGGAACCCGAAGGAAGCAGCCCGTCAGCGGCTGTGCCTCCATTCAAGGATCCAAGACTCTCCATTCGGCTTACCTAGAGCGCTCGCTCGCACAAATACCAAAGCGATTGCAATAACTTAACACGATTTTTGATCCTGCAAGTGTAATCCGTTCCGCAGCTCAAAACTGAGTGCTATTTGTGCAACACGGGTTTGAAAACATTCGAAAGAGGCTGTGAACGAGGCGTTTCTCGATTGCGGAACAAAGGCGGTCGGGTAATCTCATCTTCGCGACGGAGGGGGCGTCCCCAAGTCGCGCTGCTCGGTTGTCTATCGGGGGATTTCGAAGACAGCAGGGTAGTTCGCGGGGAATAGGGGAACCTCATTGGGTGGGCATCACCCAGCGGAGTTTTGACCCTCCCTAAAGCAAACTTGGAGGTTCAACATGAAGATGGTGAAAAGCCTTCTCCTCGGTTCCGCTGCAGGCTTGATTGCAGTTGCTGGGGCGCAGGCGGCTGACCTTCCCGTAAAGGCCAAAGCGGTCGAGTACGTGAAAGTCTGCAGCCTGTACGGCGTCGGCTATTATTATATCCCAGGTACGGACACCTGCATCAAGATCGGTGGCTATGTCCGTTACGAGGCCTACCACAATGACGTCGCCGGTGGGTACCAGGACCGCGCGCCCGTCTCGAGTCGCTTTACCCGACTGAACAACAGCTTCGCTCAGCAGGCCCGTTTCCGTCTGACCACGGATACGCGCACGCAGACCGAATACGGCACCCTGCGGTCGTATGTCAGCTTCGGCTTCAACTGGCTGAATACTGACGTTGATACGCAATTGGCCCCTCCGGCCGGCGTTGGTAACTTCACCTTCGCTCTCGAGCGCGCCTTTATCCAGTTCGCCGGCTTCACCTTCGGCCGCTCGGACACCTTCTTCGGCTTCTATAACGGCGCCGCCTACGGCCTCGTGCCGTTGCTCCTTGACGGCTCCTCGGGCCCGTCCGGTCACAACGTCGCCGCCTATACCTGGCAGTTCGGCAACGGCCTGTCGGCGACGATCTCGATCGAAGATGCGTTTGGTGGTCGCGCGAAACCTATTGTCGACCTCGGAACTTTAGGAGTGGCAACCTTCGCTCCTTTTGCAAATCCGGTTCGTGATAATGCTGGCCAGAAAGTGCCGGACATCGTCGGTAACATCCGTGTCGACCAGGCTTGGGGTTCGGCCCAGATCATGGGTGGACTGCATCAGGTTGCCGGCCAGTATTACAGCGGCGTAACTCCTGGTTTCGTTGGCTGTGTGGGCGGAAACGTCAACACCACAGCCTGCGACAATCCTGGCGACAAGTGGGGCTGGGGCGTCGGCGCCGGCCTGACCCTGAAGATGCCGTGGGATGCCAAGGACACGCTGTCCGGCGTCATCGCCTACTCGCGTGGTGCGACCGGTTTCGTGGCTCATGGCAACGGCA
>JAEYVN010000491.1 GCA_023431725.1 Pseudomonadota bacterium | reverse complement strand
AGGCCGTTTTCGCAACCTACGCAAGTGCTGCCGCCAAGATGCCGAGCCTCTTCCCGGACAATTCAAAGACCGGCGGTGAAACCACGGCCGCACCGAAAATCTGGTCGGACATGCCGGGCTTCAAGGCCGCATTCGCTAAGTTCGAAGCCGACTCGAAGGCGGCAGAGACATCCATCAAGGACCTCGACAGCTTCAAGGTTGCATTCAGCGCGATGGGCAAGAACTGCGGCGCCTGCCACGAGTCATACCGCATTTCGAAGTAAACGCCGGCGCCTGGGCTATACCGGAAGGCGGCCGTCACGTGACGGGCCGCCTTTGTCTTTTCCACGCCTTTGGCAGCGCCTAACATCCGGTTGGAAACCCGGAGGATCTCATGTTGCGGAAGCTTGTCGTGCTGGCGATCCTTCTTGTTGCCGTCGGTCTTGCGATCTTCTGGTTCGTCACCGTTCCCGCGACGGTGCCAGCCAGCGCGCTTGGCGCGCACAAGGTCAATCTTGAGAACGGCCGCACGATGTTCCTGGCGGGCGGCTGCGCCTCCTGCCACACGACCCCCGGTCAGGACGACAAGCTGCTACTCGGCGGAGGGCTCGCCCTGCATTCCCCGTTCGGCACCTTTTATGCGCCGAATATCTCTCCCGATCCCAAGGCTGGCATCGGCTCCTGGACCGAACAGCAATTCGTCAACGCAATGCTGAAGGGCACGTCGCCCAATGGTTCGCACTATTTCCCGGCGTTTCCCTATACCTCCTATCAGATGATGACGCTGCCGGATGTCCGCGATCTTTTCGCCTACATGAAGACCCTGCCGGCGGCGCCGACATCTTCACGCGAACACGACGTGTCGTTCCCGTTCAATATCCGACGGGCGCTCGGAGGGTGGAAGATGCTGTTTCTAGGCGACGGCGCGACTTTCAAGCCCGACCCTACGAAATCCGAACAATGGAACCGTGGCGCCTACCTGGTCAACGGACCCGGGCATTGCGCCGAATGTCATTCGCCGCGCAACTTTCTCGGCGGAATTGTAACCGACCAGCGCTTCGCCGGCGGGCCGAATCCCGAGGGGAAGGGCTGGGTTCCGAATATTACCCAGGCTCGGCTGAAGGATTGGGCCGAAGCGGATTTCGAGATGCTGCTCGAATCCGGAATGACCCCGGAGGGCGACTCGGTCGGTTCCAACATGGCACCGGTCATCCGCAATACCTCGCAACTCTCGAACGAGGATCGTGCGGCGATGGCGGTGTACCTGAAATCCCTTGCTCCTGTTGAAGGGCCAAAACGTCCCGAACGGAAATAACGCCTGCATCCATGGCATGCGGCGTGAGGGGTTGCCCGCGCCCTGCCTTTCAGCGACAGAGGGGGACGGTGCGAAACGCGGCCCCCCTTGTCCTGTCGCAGCGCCTGCCGGGCACCTCTTTTTCGATGAATCCCTACAAGGCCATCCTGTTCACGCTGATTTCGTCGATGCTGTTCGCGGCAATGTCGGCGCTCGTGCGCTTCCTGGGTGAGACTTTTCCGGTCGGGCAGATTGTCTTCTTCCGGGCGGCCTTCGCGATCGTACCGGTTTTTGTCATCTTCACGTTCCGCGGCGAGCTTGCGGCGATGGTACGGACGCGCCGTCCGTTCGGGCACATTGGGCGCGGGATGTTCAGCGTCGGCGGCATGTTTCTCAACTTCGCGTCGCTGGCCCGGCTTCCGATCATCGACGCGACGGCGATTTCATTCACGTCGCCGCTCATCACGGTGGTGTTCTCAGCCATCTTCCTGAAGGAGAAGGTGCGCCTCTATCGCTGGTCGGCGGTGATCGTCGGCTTTATCGGCGTGATCGTGATGCTGTGGCAGCAATTCGACCTGTCGCGCTACGCCAACATGGCGAATGCGGCAGTGGCCGCGAGCGCCATCGGTGCGATTTGCGGGCTCCTGGGCGCAACATTCAACGCCGGAGCTGTCATTCAGACACGGCGGCTGACCGGCAGCGAAACCACATCGTCGATCGTGTTCTATTTCTCCCTGATCTGCGCGATTGCCGGGCTCGCCACGCTGCCGCTCGGCTGGACGATGCCGACGCCGCTTCAGCTCACCGCGCTGATCGCAACCGGCTTCATTGGCGGCCTGTCACACATCTTCCTGACCGAAAGCTATCGCCACGCGCCGCAATCGGTGGTCGCGCCGTTCAACTATTCGACAATGCTGTGGGCGGTGATCTTCGGCTACGTGTTTCTGAGCGAGGTGCCCACGCCGATGGTGCTCGCCGGCGCCGCAATTGTCGCAGCGGCCGGGCTTTTTGTCGTGTTTCGCGAACGCCAGCTCGGCAAGCGCGAGATCGACGTGCCGCCGGCCCCCTGATCTTGCCGTTGTCAGAACGCCTTGAAGGTGATGATGGTCAGCGTGTCCTGGATGCCCGGGATGACCTGCACCTTCTCGTTGACGAAATGGCCGATGTCGACCGACGGATCGAGATAGAATTTCACCAGCAGATCGTAGTGGCCTGCCGTGGAATAGATTTCAGAGGCGATTTCGGCATCCGCCAGGGCATTGGCCACCTGGTACGACTTGCCCATGTGACATTTGATCTGAACGAAAAACGGGATCAT
>JAEYVN010000434.1 GCA_023431725.1 Pseudomonadota bacterium | reverse complement strand
GCCGCGGTCTCCTGGACGAGATCGAAGGTCGAGCGCTCGCCAATGTCCTCGAAATGCCGATCGAGGAAACGTCGCGCAGCTCGCCGTCCGGCCCGGTGCAGCAAGGCAAAGAAATCATAGTCGGTCTTGAGGCGCGTGCCGGAGCCGAGTTTCTTTTCGAACCCCTCCAGCACGATGCGATGGATGTTGAGACCGTCCTGCTTCCGGTTCGGTCCCTTGCCGTTGCTGCGCGACATGTGGCGGCTGACGTATTCCAGCGCGCGCAATTCGGCGGCGAGCGACGACGAGAACGAGATTTCGTTGACGCGGCTGAGAATATCGCGTGTCGACGTCGGCGTATCGTCATGGGCAAGCGGCGCGATCTGCACCAGCAGCAGATCGTCATCGGGATTGGATTCAATCAGCGGCAGCATCGCCGGATTGCCGGTGAAGCCGCCGTCCCAATAGGGCTGGCCATCGATCTCGACGGCACGAAACATGTGCGGCAGCGCGGCCGACGCCATGACGACATCCGCAGTCACCTCCTCGCGGCGGAACACACGCAGCCGGCCGGAATGAACGTTGGTCGCCGACACGAAAATCTCGAGGTCCGTGCTGCGACGGATCGCATCGAAATCGACAAAGCGTTCGATCAGATCCTTGAGCGGGTTGATGTTGAGCGGATTGAAATCATAGGGGCTCATCAGGCGTGACACCGTGTCGACGAACAGTTGCATCGGTGAGCCGCCCATCGGAAACATCGACAGGACACGGTCCAGCACGGCGCGCTGTGCAGCCGGCAGCTGGCCGCCGATGCTGGCTGCACGCCAGAATTCGGCAAGCCGCTTGCGCGCCTCATTTTTGCCGCCGCGGGCAAGCCCGTCGGCCAGCATGACGGCATTCACCGCACCGGCGGAGGCTCCGGAAACGCCGGCAAAGCCTATGCGGCCGTCTTCGAGCAGATAGTCGAGAACGCCCCAGGTGAAGGCGCCATGCGCACCTCCACCCTGAAGCGCCAGATTGACCCGTTTGCCACTCGGTTTGCGGCCGAAACCGGTCAGAAGGCGGTTTACTCCAGTAGGCACGTCTTTCAGCATCAAAGTCCTGGAATGTCTGTCGCCCCGCCCAACAAACCTAGGCTCTATTTATTGCGCCGCAATAAACCTTTTGTTGCATTGCAAAACGGGAATCCCGCGAAATAGTCCGCCTTGCGGTGGGAAATCGAGGCATTATGACTGGGAAAGGGGCGGCCCAGATGCCCCGGGCAGGCAATCCAAGGAACAAAGCGGTCCAAGGAACAAGCGACCCAGGGAACCATGCGATCCAAGGAACCATGAGCGAAACCGTATTCAAGGCTCCCGATCACGACCACAAAATGTGCAGCGCCGATGCCCTGCGGCATGCGGAGGCATTGTGCGATCAGCGTTCGCACAAGCTGACTCCGACCCGGCGTCAGGTGCTGGAAGTGCTTCTCTCAAGTCACAAGCCGCTCGGCGCCTATGAAATCATCGATCTTGCTGCGCAGCATGGCTCGCGGCATGCGCCGATCACCGTTTATCGCGCGCTCGATTTCCTGATCGAGAACGGTTTTGCGCATCGCATCGAAAGCCGCAATGCCTTCATCGGCTGCGTGCATCGCCACAGCCCGGATGATCTGGTGGTGTTCCTGATCTGCGATCGTTGCGGCGAAGTCGGCGAGGCGCCGTCGGAGCGGGTGGCCGAGTCGCTGAAGACCGCCACGCGTGCCGCCGGCTTCACGCCGAAAGCCCCGGTGATCGAGATCGCCGGCATCTGCGCGAATTGCCGCTAGCCATTCTTTCCTCGCCCCCACGTCGCTTTCCCTCTCCCCGTAAACGGGACCCGCGGGCAGAAGAAGAAGACAACATGCCCGCCATGCCGTTGCCTGCTATCCGCGCGGTCAAAGGTCCGCTACCACAACGCATCAACCGTGAACTTCCCGCCGGGAACCCCGCATGAGCTCGACATCACAGGCGCCGCAATACACGGCGGCCACGCGGCCGCTCGATGTCGGCGCCGCTGCCATCGTTGTCTTCCTGTGCCTGTGCTGGGGCTTCAACCAGGTGATGGTGAAGTTCGCTTTGCCCGATATTCCGCCGATGATGCAGGCGGCGATCCGGTCGGGCGGCGCGGCAATCATCATCTGGCTCTATGCGCGGATCCGCGGCATCTCGCTCGATTTGCGCGGCGTGGCGCTGAAGGCCGGGATTGCGGCCGGCATCCTGTTCGCGTTCGAATTCATCTTCCTCTATCGCGGCCTGCTCTACACGACCGTCAGCCGGGCGACGCTGTTCGTGTATTGCGCGCCGTTCGTGGTGGTGCTCGGCTCGCATTTTCTGGTCCCCGGCGACCGGTTCCGCTGGACCCAATGGCTGGGCCTGGTGATGTCCTTTGCCGGTCTTGGCCTGGCGTTCGGAGTTCCTACGCCGGCCGCCGATCCGAACCAGCTTCTCGGCGACGTCATGGCCCTGCTGGGCGGCATCACCTGGGGCCTCACCACGCTGGTGATGAAAAACACCGCCTTGGCGCACGTGAGCCCGGAAAAAAACCTGCAGTATCAGCTGGTCTTTTCGGTGCCGCTGACGGTCGCCGCGGCCGTGCTATGGGGTGAGCGGATCGTCGAGATGCCATCGACGGTGGCGCTGCTCTCGATGACCTATCAGACCGTCTGGGTGGTAGCGCTCACCTTCCTGATCTGGTTCACCATGGTCCTGCGCTATTCCGCAGCCCGTCTTTCGGCCTTCACATTTCTGACGCCATTATTCGGCGTTCTGGCCGGATATCTCGTCATGGGTGATCCGATCACGCCCGCGTTTGCCGGAGCGGGGGTACTGGTGATCGGCGGGTTGATCTTGGTAAACAGGCCGAAATAGCGATTTGCGGCCTTCATAGCCATTTTAGGCTTTGTGCGATAAGGAACCGGCGGGTCCGGGCAGGGCGCCAGGGCCGAGCTGTCAGAACGGTGTTCGATGAACAAAGAAGTGCGAATCAATGCGGGGTCGCCGGACGCGCGCCACAACTCCGTGGCCGTGGACGTCGGCGGTGTCATCGTCGGCGGCGGCGCGCCGATTGTCGTCCAGTCGATGACCAACACCGATACGGCCGACATTGACGGTACCGTCCGGCAGGTGGCGGCGCTGGCCCGGCAGGGTTCCGAACTGGTTCGCATCACCGTCGATCGCGACGAGGCCGCAGCGGCGGTCCCGCATATCCGCGAGAAGCTGGACGGTATGAACGTCCATGTCCCGCTGATCGGCGACTTCCATTACATCGGCCACAAGCTGCTGGCCGATCATCCGGCCTGCGCCGAAGCGCTCGGCAAGTACCGCATCAATCCCGGCAATGTCGGCTTCAAGGACAAGAAGGACAAGCAGTTCGGCGCCATCATCGAAACGGCGATGCGTCATGGCAAGCCGGTCCGTATCGGCGCCAACTGGGGTTCGCTCGACCAGGAATTGCTCACCCACCTGATGGATGTCAACGCGAAATCCGAGGCGCCGATCGAAGCGCGCGCGGTGATGCGCGAAGCGATGGTGCAATCGGCGCTGATGTCGGCCGATCGCGCGGTCGAAATGGGCATGCCGCAAAATCGCATCATCCTGTCGGCGAAAGTCTCCGCGGTGCAGGATCTGATCGCCGTCTATATCGATCTCGCCCGCCGCTCGAACTACGCGATCCATCTCGGCCTCACCGAAGCCGGCATGGGCTCGAAGGGCATCGTCGCGTCGTCGGCGGCGCTCGGCATCCTGCTGCAGCAGGGCATCGGCGACACCATCCGCGTGTCGCTGACGCCGGAGCCGGGCGGCGATCGCACGCTG
>JAEYVN010000363.1 GCA_023431725.1 Pseudomonadota bacterium | reverse complement strand
GTGCAGGACGTGCGGTTCACCCGCCCTATCGTAAACGGCAGCCTTCATTGCTTCTCTTCCAGTTCTGTCTTGAGGACGTGAAGTGGCGGGTCCCGAGCCGAGGCTGACGCGGTCTCGGGGCGTCAGCCTCTGTTAGGAAACCCTATGCAGGGATGGTTCAGGCGGTCTGTGGAATCCGGGCGATCACCTTGATCTCGAAATCGAAACCGGCGAGCCAGTTCACGCCGACCGCTGTCCAGTTGGGATATGGCTTCTGCGGGAACACCTTGCTCCGGACGGACATGATAGCGTCAAACTGCGAGGCGGGGTCCGTGTGGAACGTCGTCACATCGACGATATCCTCGAGCGTGCAGCCCGCCGCTGCAAGGACGGCTTTCAGATTGTCGAAAGCGAGCTCGACCTGTCGTTTGAAATCGGGTTCTGGCGACCCGTCTTCGCGGCTGCCCACCTGACCTGACACGAACAGGAGATCGCCCGATCTGATGGCCGCTGAGTAGCGGTGCTCGTCATAGAGCGCGTGTCGGTTCGCTGGAAAGATCGCCTGAGGCTTAGCCATGTCGGTACTCCTGTTCAATCAAGCTGAAAGCTGAATCCAAGGCTCGTCCTGATTGAGCGTCAGGATCGGCCTTGCTGGAGGATGAGATAGCTGCACTTGGCACGCGTGATTAGGCGTTGAAATCCGTATAGCTTGATGCAAAATCGCCATCAATGACCCGTCCTTCTCTTAACGATCTTACCGCCTTCGTCGCCGTTGCCACCCATCGCAGCTTTCGCCGTGCCGCCGATGAACTCGGAACGGCGCCCTCTACGTTAAGCCACGCCATGCGAGGCCTTGAGGATCGGCTGGGCGTCAGGCTTCTCAACCGCACCACCCGCAGCGTCTCACCGACCGAGGCGGGCCTTGAACTGCTCAGCCGCTTGCAGGTGACTCTGGCATCGCTGGATGAGGCACTGGACGCCGTTTCCGCCCTTCGAGGCAATGTGGCCGGCACAGTTCGGATCAATGCCCCACGGGTGGCCGCAACCCTTCTCGTCCGTGAGGTCCTGCCGCGCATGGCGAAGCAGTTTCCCGACGTAACGGTGGATCTGGTTGTCGAGGGACGCCTGGTCGACATCGTGTCCGGCGGCTTCGATGCTGGTGTCCGTCTGATCGAATCCATTCCGAAGGACATGATCGCGGTGCCCCTCGCCCGCCCGATCGGGTTCGTCTGTGTTGCATCACCTGCCTATCTTGAGCGCGCCGGTGCGCCGACGACCCCGGACGAACTTCAGCAGCATCGTTGCATCGGCCACCGCATGCCGAGCGGCAAGCTGTACCGATGGGAGTTCGAGCGGGCTGGGCAGGAGCTGACGGTCGATACGAACGGACCGGTAGTTCTCGATGATGAGGGCCTGATGGCGGATGCGGCCGCGCAGGGCTTGGGGATCGCATATGTGGCAAGCTGGGCGGCCGAAGCCGCGCTTGCAGAAGGGCGATTGCGGACGGTGCTGTCCGCCTGGACGCACGAGCCGGGGCAAGTGGCCGTGTACTACCCGGGGCACCGAGCGGTGCCGCCGGCCTTGCGCGCGTTCCTCGATGTCGTTAGGGACGTCAAGCAATCAACATAGCCAGCCTTCAAGCGACCACTTGAAAGGGTGCGTGGGCCGAGAAACTGACAGCGCCGCAAGCATGAGGCAATTTATGTCTCGTCACGCGTGGGGCCCGGTGGGGCCGCGGCTTTGCCCGACCGATGAGCGATGGTGATCAGTAACCCAGTGCGCACATGATCTGCTTTAGGAGATGGTTTGCTCTTTGATACCGTCGCGGAGGGCGACGAGAGCAGTGCGCAGGTCCTCGATGGACACGTTAGAGGCATGCATGATGGCGGCGATCTCATTGGGCACGGTCTTGGCCTTGGCCTTGAGGGATCGGCCCTCCTCGGTAAGGCTGATGCGGACCACCCGCTCATCCTGCGTATCCCGTGTCCGCTTCACAAGGCCTGCCCCCTCCAACCGCTTCAACAGAGGGGTGAGCGTGCCGGTTTCCAGCAGGAGTTGCTCGCCGATCTCGCCCACCGTCTGGCCATCCTTCTTCCACAGCGTGACCATGGCTAGATACTGCGGATAGGTCAGACCAAGCCGGTCCAGAATCGGCTTGTAGGCGCGGCCGATCGCGCTGTTGGCAGAGTACACCGCAAAGCACAGGAAATTGGACAGATCGAGGTCGGCTGAGGATTGGTTGGCTTTGGTCATGACAGGGGCTCGCATCGAAACAGGCCAATATAGGTTGCGAACGATATGATCGCAAGCCTTACAATTGCATAGCTGAAATGCAGTCATTTAGATTGTGTGCGATATGATAGAAGGCAATATAAATAACCACTGACGCAGTGGCTCCCACCAGCGTCATCACCTCTCAACCTTGCAGCTCAGACTGCATCTACCGAAGGAGAACGACCATGGGCTTCATCACTACCAAGGACGGCGTCGACATCTTCTACAAGGACTGGGGTCCGAAGGACGCGCAGCCGATCCTGTTTCACCATGGCTGGCCCCTGAGTTCCGACGACTGGGACGCACAGATGTTGTTCTTCCTTCAGCACGGCTATCGCGTCATCGCCCATGACCGTCGCGGACACGGCCGCTCAGCGCAGGTCAGCGAAGGTCATGACATGGATCATTACGCCGCCGATGCCTTTGCTGTCGTCGAAGCCCTGGATCTGAAGAACGCCGTCCATATCGGGCACTCCACAGGCGGCGGCGAAGTCGCCCGCTATGTGGCCAAGCACGGCGAGCCCGCCGGACGTGTCGCCAAGGCGGTTCTCGTGGCAGCCGTCCCTCCCCTGATGCTGAAGACAACCTCTAATCCTGAGGGTTTGCCGATCGAGGTCTTCGATGGCTTCCGCGCCGCTCTCGCGGCCAATCGTGCGCAGTTCTTCCGTGATGTTCCGGCCGGCCCCTTCTATGGCTTCAACCGCGAGAGCGTTCATGTTCAGGAAGGTGTGATCCAGAATTGGTGGCGCCAGGGCATGATGGGCGGTGCCAAGGCGCATTACGATGGCATCAAGGCCTTCTCCGAAACCGATCAGACAGAGGACCTGAAAGCCATCAGCGTTCCGACCCTCGTTCTGCATGGGGATGACGATCAGATCGTCCCGATCGCCGACTCGGCGCTGAAGTCGGTCAAGCTGTTGAAGAACGGCACGCTGAAGACCTATCCCGGTTTCTCGCACGGCATGCTGACCGTGAATGCAGACGTGCTCAACGCCGATCTGCTCGCGTTCATCAAAGGCTAAACGCTCAAGAGCGAGCCGCTCAGGGTGGCTCGCTCCATACTCCCGCATTGGCATGAGCCGCGAGCGGGCGCCGGAGGGGCCGAAGCTGCTCACAGCCAAGAAAGGCCAAGAAAGGTCGCGGGCATGCCATCTCGGCCCATAAAAGGTCGGGGCCACCCGTTACAGTTTTGAAGGGCAAACAATACTTTTCCCGAAACAAACGTTACATCGGCTGAGACAAGCGTTACGTCGCCTGAAACAATCGCTTCATTTTGCAAAACTGCGAGGAATTGTGCGTTGTGACAGCTACGGTGTAGTCACGTTCCAATTGAACTTTTGACAACCAGAATGCCTCGCCAAGGCGGCTGCAGTTTGGGCCAGGCGTTCGGAACATGGGGGGAGCCCCCGTTGCAGCTTTTCTTTGTGAAAAGTTCTTTGGCCGCAAGCGCATCGGCCGATAGAGGGTTGTTCCTTCAGCATTTTTTTCAAATCGGGGATTTCAACGGGGCAGATAGCCATTCTTAGTGATTTCCCGACTGCCCGTGTTGCTGTGAGCTAAAAACAACGACGGAGTGGGAGAAGTGCGATCGGCGCGTGTAACGCTTGTCTCGGGTTATGTAATGTTTGTTTCGGATTTTGTAACGGATGCCCCAAACAGAAACATCCGTTACAAAACCCGAAACAAACGTTACAAAATGGACCTCGTAACGGGGGGACAAACCGGTTTTTTCGCCTACTGATTTTTGTCAGGCTGCGCTCAAAAATAAGCATCGGGAATCGAGTTTTCCTTTTTTTCACCCGCGCGGCCAAAGAGCGGATCTTAGTGGGCTCGCAACAGCGGGTGCGCGATCCCGGACTACTATTGGCCTCTCCTCGTTAGCGCCGTGTCACTTCAGCCGACCGGTTCCTGATCTGTGCCTACACGTACTGGTCTGCCCCCTTTGAAGTGGTCCTCCATGAAGTATGATTTTTGGTTGGAGGACGAGATCGATGGCAAGGAAGAGGCATACGGCGGAAGAGATCGTTGCGAAGCTTCGGCAGGTTGATGTGCTGATGGCGCAGGGCCGGCAGGTTGCTGATGCGGTGCGAACGATAGGTGTGACGGAAGTTACGTATTATCGATGGCGGAGCGAGTACGGCGGTCTGAAGGGTGATCAGGTCAAGCGCCTGAAGGAACTTGAGACGGAGAACGCCCGGCTGCGTCGAGCCGTATCGGATCTGACGCTGGACAAGCTAATCCTGGCGGAGGCTGCCAAGGGAAACTTCTGAGCCCCTCCCGACGCCGCGCGTGCGTCGATCATGTAACGGCCGAGCTTGGCATCTCCGAGAGACGGGCATGCCGCGTGTTGGGACAGCATCGATCGACGCAGCGCAGGATCCCAACGACACCTGATGACGAGGCCGCTCTAACGGCCGACATTATTGAGCTTGCCCGAAGGGCGTAGCGGCGCGCCGACAGCCGTCCTCATCCACACTCTGGCGAACTCGGTAGAGATTTGGGAGCGGGTCTTTCCGAAGCTCTCACGCAACTTTCGAGTCATCGCGTTTGATTTGCCGGGGTTCGGCCAAGCAAGCCGTCCTCTCGTGAAATATGACGGAGCCTTCTTTGCGGAGCAGTTGAAAGCTCTTCGCATCTTTAGACATGCTTGGCCGAGTATCCGGGTGATTGTCAGCACGGAGCAAGAAGCGCAGGCAGAACGGCTGCATAGCGGGCCGACTTGTGCTTATTGCAAATTCAGGAGCAGCTCTGTTACCGAATCAGCTCAACACTCGTCAGCTTCGGATCGCCTAGCGTGGAAAACTTAAAGTGAGCGTTGCCTTTACGAAGGAAGAAAGTGCGGAAACGGCGTCAGAGACGCAGCTGCCCGATCGCCCAATCTCACCTCATCCAAACCTAGTTACGAAGGAGGGGTTGAAGAAACTGGAGTTGCAGTTTCAGCAGGCTCGCGAAGCGTATGAGGCGGCCGCTCAAATCGAAGACGTGAATGAGAAACGACGGCAATCAGCGCTGCCGCTTCGAGACATTCGCTATCTCACAGAGAGAATTCGCACCGCTAAAATTATTCCTGATCCAGAAGCAACGGATAAGGTAGTATTCGGCAGCATAGTGACCTTCAGTCGCGAAGACGGCAGCCTGCACAAATATCGTATCGTCGGCGAGGATGAGGCAGATCCCAAGTCTGGATCAATATCGTTTGTGTCGCCGGTCGGGAAGTCTCTATTGGATAAAGCGTTAGGTGACGTGGTATTCGCAGGAGGTCACGAGCTTGAGATTGTTGATATTTCGTGAGCTGCAGAGAGTCCGCGGTTCATCGATTCTCGCAGCGGTTTAAGGAGTTATCCCGACCACCTCATCACCGAGCGCATTGCGCGCCGTCGAGGCGAGGAGAGAGTGCTCTTTATCTCGATCCAGGCGGGAGCATGATCGCTCGTGTGATCCCATCCGCGAACTATACGATCGACCCCGCCTTCCGTTAAGCGGTCCGCAATGGCTGGAGAGAGAAGAAAATGATCGATGCGCAAGCCGGCGTTTCGAGTGAACGCGTTCCGGAAATATTTCCAGAAGGTGTAGATGCGTTCGTCCGGATGAAGGTCCCGGAGCGCGTCGGTCCAGCCATGAGCTAAGAGGCCATGGAATGCATGCCTTACTTCCGGGCGAAAAAGGGCATCGTCGACCCAGCGTTCCGGATTGTAGACATCCAGCTCAGTCGGCATGACATTATAGTCGCCAGCAAGAACAACTGGGATTTTGTGTGCAAGCAGGGAGGCCGCATGTTCGGTCAGCCTCTGGAACCAACGTAGCTTGTAATCGAACTTTGGACCGGGTGCTGGATTGCCGTTTGGCAAATAGAGACAGGCGATAATGATGCCATCCACAGCAGCCTCGAGGTAGCGACTTTGGCTATCGTCAGCATCCCCAGGTAAACCACGGCGCGTTTCGATTGGCTCCCTGCCGCGGGCTAGGATGGCGACGCCGTTCCAGCTTTTCTGACCGTGCCAGATTGCGGAGTATCCGGCATTCTCGATCTCGCGAAACGGGAAGCGATCGTCAGGCGCCTTGAGTTCCTGCAGGCAGACGATGTCAGGAGCGCTTTCTTCAAGCCAGCGCAACAGGACGGGAAGCCGTCCATTGATGCCATTGATGTTGAAGGTGGCAATTTTCATTCTCGATTTCGAGCCGCAAAGGTTCTAGCTCCACATGCCGCGCAGTTTCGCTTTCAGGTCGATTGGCTGTCGAGACGCTGTGCGCGACACGGCGGGCTGGGATCGTTGTGACGGCCAGTGGCAATTGTCGAATTTATTCAGAATTGATTGCGGGATGAATCGGGTCCGTTGTGCGTAGACATGCCGATCACCATTCTGACGTTGATGCTGCACGA
The DNA here is from genome assembly GCA_023431725.1 of Pseudomonadota bacterium. Classification (GTDB taxonomy): domain Bacteria; phylum Pseudomonadota; class Alphaproteobacteria; order Rhizobiales; family Xanthobacteraceae; genus Pseudorhodoplanes. The sequence continues at coordinate 7,803 of JAEYVN010000363.1, read as the reverse complement.
AGAACCGTTGCGGGACCATGAGATGGAGGTGGTCCTTCGCCCGGGTCATCGCGACATACAGAAGCCGACGTTCTTCCTCGAGCTCCTGACGATTGTTTAAAGCCAGATCGGCCGGAATGCAGCCATCAACCGTATTGAGCACAAATACTGACTTCCATTCCTGCCCCTTGGCCGAGTGAATGGTCGAAAGAATAAGATAGTCCTCATCCTGCAGCGGCGTTCCGGCTTCGTCGCTGGTGGCATCGGGTGGATCGAGTGTCAGCTCGGTCAGGAAGCGTTCCCGGCTCGGATATGTTGCGGCGATTTGAGCGAGCTGGATCAGATCCAATTGTCTGATCGATGCGTCATCATGGTTCCGCTCAAGGTGAGGGACATACCATTGGCAGGCGAGATCCAGCTCTGCGGGCCACCCCGCAGAGTTTCTTCGCAGAAGACCGAACAACTCCGCAAATGCTGGCCATGCTTCAGCTGCGGCTGCCGGAGGCTTAAACGACAAAAGCGCGTCGGCAGTATCGAAAGAGCTGTCCATCCGCTCCAGAAGCCGAGCAGCGGCAGCTGGGCCGATCCCCGGCATCAATTGCGCGACGCGGAACGCAGAAACACGGTCCTTCGGGTTTTGAGACCAGCGAAGGAGAGCCAGGACGTCCTTGATATGCGCGGCCTCCAGAAACTTCAAACCGCCGAATTTCACGTACGGGATGTTACGACGGGTCAGCTCGACTTCGAGCGATGCGCTATGATGCGAGGTTCTGAACAGAACCGCCTGCGACTTCAGTGTCATCCCGCCTTCGCGATTCTCGAGGATGCGTTCGACCACAAATGACGATTGCCCATAGTCGTCGGCAACATTGACCAGTTGTGGTCGTTCCGACGACGCGCGATCGGACCACAGGTTTTTCGTAAAGCGCTCGCTCGCCAGTTCGATCACGGCATTTGCTGCCTCGAGGATCGGCTGGGTCGAGCGGTAGTTGCGATCAAGGGTGATAATTTCGGCGGCGGGACTGAACTGGCCGGGAAAGTCGAGGATGTTGCGAACCGTCGCCGATCGAAATGAATAGATGGACTGCGCGTCATCGCCGACGACCGTGAGTCCGGAGCCGGCCGGCTTCAGAGCCAGCAGAATTGAGGATTGAAGCAGGTTTGTATCCTGATATTCGTCGACAAAGACGTTATCAAACCGACCCGACAGCTCGTCTGCAATCGAGGTCTCCATCATCATCTGTGCCCAGTAGAGAAGCAAGTCGTCGTAATCGAGCACGTTCTGGCGCTGTTTTGCTTCGACGTAGCCAGCAAACAATTGCCGAAGCTCCTGCTCCCACTCGACGCACCATGCGAAGTGCGCGCCTAACATTTCGCCAAGATCGCTTTGGCTGTTGACGCTGCGGGAATAGATCGAGAGGCATGTGCCTTTCATTGGAAAACGACGCTTGGTCTTCGAGAAACCGAGCTCATGCCTAACCAAATTCAGAAGATCCGCCGAATCCTCTCGGTCGTGAATCGTGAATTCGCGGTCGAGGCCAACCTCCAACGCGTATTCGCGCAAGAGTCGCGCGCCGACAGCGTGAAATGTTCCTGACCACGTCAGTCCACCGGTGAGGACATGACCACTTGGTCCCATAACCTCGCCGGCGATGCGCTCGACCCGTTTCTGCATCTCTACAGCCGCGCGCCGAGAAAAAGTCAGCAGCATCATCCGTCGGGGAGCTGCGCCTTCAACAACGAGGTGGGCAACCCTGTGAGCGAGGGTATTCGTCTTGCCAGAGCCAGCGCCGGCGATGATGAGAAGGGGAGGCGCCGCGGTCCCGGCCGCCGTGCCTTGGTGTTCAACCGCGCGTCGTTGCTGCCTATTAAGGGCCGCAAGATAGTCCGTCGCCTGCGGCGTGGTCGCCGTGCTGAAAGTCATTCCCCACCTGATTCGCTATTTCAGCATCAGAACAAGCAGAGAACGAAATCTCAAGCCTCAAGCGAGAAAAGTTGGCTTGCTTTCTCCTCTGCACGCCGGGGAGAGCGCGTTCCTGATTGCATGCGCGAGTAGCTAGGTGATCGCCATGGCTGTGCTTGACGTAATTTGTCGATCTTGTCGCCTTCGAGGTGCATAAGTCGCCGTCTGAGCCGTAACGGAGTCCGGTCGCTTGTCTACGGCGCGGGATCGGTGTCTTCCCTCAACAAAATCTAGATGGGGCTGTCGATGAGTGTTTCTAGAGTGAACGTCGTTGCAACCGGCGCCTACGAGCATTCGCTGAAGCCGATTTCCGATCTGTTCCAAAACGACGAGCAATGTTTGGTGCAGCTTGATTTTGGTAACGCCCGCGCAGTGGCGGCGCAGGTCTCTACGCGCAGCGATGTCGATGTCGTCATGACGTCTTTTCAGGGCATGGAAGAGCTGCTGACGCTGGATCTCGTAAATGCCGATACGCGAATATCCGTCGGTACAATGCGGATTGGAGCGGCAGTGCTGCGCGGCACCCCCGAACCGGACGTTAGCAGCGTGGGGGCATTAACGGCGACGCTGCTTGCTGCTCCGAGCATTGCTTACATCGACCCGAATGGTGGCGGAACAACCGGTCCCTACTTTTCCAAGCTGATGGATCTTCTAGGAATAGCGGAAAAGGTCAAGGGCAGGACCAGGCTTTGCGAATCAGGCAGGGATGTTGTGCGCACGATAACGGCAGGCGATTCCGCGATCGGGCTCACTCAAGCCAGCGAGCTGATCGGGATGCCCGCTTTGGATTTTGTGGGATTCCTTCCTCTGGAAATACAGTCGCTAACAATTTATCAAGCGGCCGTTACCTCAAGCTGCAAGTCAGAAGCAGAGGCGAAGAGATTCATTGCTTATCTTTCTGGAGCGAAGGCCGCAGAGCAGCTTCTGAAATCTGGATGGAGCCTCGCTGACTGAGCTTGGATCTGCGCTTTTCAGCTGGTGGCGCATGGCTTGGGAGCGCCCGCTCTTGCTATTTCATGCGCACGCCCACGGATTCGACGATTTTCTCGTAGACCGGCATGTCTTTGCGAATGCTCGCGTCGGCTTCCTCCGGAGTGGTGCCAAGGGCATCGATGCCTAGCTTCTCGAAAATGGCGACAACCTCCGGATCGCGGGTGATCGGCAGCAGCGCCTCGGCGAGACGTTTCCGGACTTCCGTTGGTACGCCGCCCGTCACCGCGTAACCATTCCACGCGATGTACTCGAAGCCGGGAATGGTTTCGGCAACTGTTGGGACATCAGGCAGCTGCGGCATGCGCTGGGGCGTTGATACGGCGATCGCTTTAACCGTTCCACCCTTCACCGGCTCGATGAGATCGGACGAATTGCCGAAATGCATGTCAACCGCCTTCGAAAGCACGGCCGTTAATGCGGCCTGGCCGCCCCTGTACGGCACGTGCACCATGTCCAGCTTTTGCTGCCCCGCGAGGGCCGCCGTCACGAGATGATTGTTGGTGGCTGCTCCGCCGCTCGCGTAAGTGATCTTGCCGGGGTTCTTGCGCGCGTAGTCAATGAATTCGCTCAGCGTCGAGTAGGGTGCATCCTTGGCGACCACCATCACCATCCCGTTCGTGCCGGTGATGCTGACGGGCGCGAGGTCCTTTAACGGCTGATAATTCACCTTCTGCGCCAGCGGCAGGACCGTGAAAAGCGTGCTGCCGACAAACAGGATCGTATAGCCGTCCTGCGGGGCGTTCATTGCTGCGTCGACACCGATCGCGCCGCCGGCGCCGACCCGGTTCTCGATAACGAATGTCTGGCCCAGCGCTTTGCCCAGCCGATCCGCCGTGAGGCGCGCCATCGTGTCCGTGACGCCGCCGGGGCCGTAAGGCACCACCACCTTCACCGAGCGGTTCGGCCATTCCTGCGCAACGGCCGATGGTGTCCACGCAATAGTAACGGCCGCACACGCGACCATCGTGGCCGCCACGTGTCTCAAAATCATCATCGTCTCCCTCGGTGGCCCGGGTGATCCCGTTGTGAATAGGGATGATTATCCAACAATCATTTTATTTTCGAAACTTGCAGTAAGATTGGAAAATGAGTACGAAGGCTGTCAAGCGCTAATTTCGTGCTGAACGGGAACGAGAATTGTGGTTCGGACTCAAGCTTTGCTCACAAAAGTGGCTAAGGCCCCACGTTCTGCCGGAGAGCTAGTCAATAGCGCGGCGGGGAAGGCGACGCTGGAAGGAGGCCAGACGCTCGCCACAAGCGTGTACCAGCGGATACGCGATGACATCCTGTCCGGTGCGCTCGAGCCGAATACCAAGCTGTTGATGCGCGAATTGCAGGAGCGTTATCAGGCCGGTCTTTCTCCCATCCGTGAGTCACTCGCCCGTCTGCATGCCGAGGATCTCGTTTGCTCGTCGGATCATCGCGGCTACTGGGTGTCGCCTGTTTCCGTTGACGAGATCCGCGACCTGACACGCGTGCGTCTGCTCCTGGAAGCGGATGCGATGCGGGAGTCTATCGCCAAGGGTGACGATGCGTGGGAGGCGCGCGTGGTCGCCAGCTATCACCAGCTCGCGCGGCTCACGGAGCGCGGTGCGCATATGTCAGCCAAGACGCTTCCAAGCTGGGAGGTCGTCCACGAGGACTTTCACAAGGCGATCATCGCCGCGGCCAGTTCCAAGCTGGTCCTGCGCCTGCGCGCGGCGCTCACCCAGACGGTGCGTCGCTATCGCCAGTTTGCGCTCGCAGGCGAGGTGACGCGCGACCATTTGGCCGAGCACCGCGCTATCCGCAATGCGGTCGTGGGGCGGGACGCCGATCTCGCCATCAAGCTGCTGACCAAGCATTACGACAAGACCACCAGTTTCATCGTCGCTAACTTTGAGGAAACGCAGGCGTGAGTAACAAGACCAAGTCGCTGCTGCCGGTTACGATCCCTAACACGAACATCAAGCTGGCGCGCGGCGTGAGCGCCGGTCCATGGATTTTTGCGACTGGGCAATGCGGGACTGACTACACGAGTGGGCTCGCACCTGAAGTCCGGTGCGATGGCCACCCTCTCAATGGCGAGCCGCCCTGCAAGCGCGAAGCGCGACGCCTCTATCGCAATGTCGAGGAGGTTCTGAAAGCCGGCGGCGCCGGCCTGCCCGACGTGGTTCGCGTCGACCAATACTATACCGGTGCGCACGCGGTCGATCCCTACCACGAGGTGCGTCGCGAGGTGTTCAAGGACCGCATCCCGCCTTCCACCTCAAACCTGCACCAGCGCTTTGCCCGTACCGGACAGACCATCGAACTCCAGGTGATGGCGGTTGCCCCCGGCATGGGCCTTACGGTCGAGCACCAGTCATTCACGCCGAGCTACAAGATCCATCACAGTTCCGGCTACAGCCCGTCCCTGCGCGCCGGCGATTTCAGGTTCGTGCCCGGCCAAACTGCAGAAGCCCGCAAGGAGGAGGAGGGGCCGCTCGATCCGGCGGCGCGTCGTCCCGTCGGCCTCTGGAAGGGCACAGCGATCAAGCTGGAGACCGAGTTCATCATTCGCCACAAGATGCAACCCTCGTTGGAAGCGGCGGGCTCCTGCCTCGACAACGTGCTGAAGGCGCAGGTTTACTTGCGGGATCGCGATGACGTGCCGGCGTTCAATGAGGTCTGGAATGCGCACTTCAAGGTGCCGCCTGCCACCACCATCATTCCGACCGCGACACCCGGCTTCATCATGCCGGACTCGCGCATCGAGATTAACGTGGTTGCCCTCGCATCCGACGGGACGACAAAGAAGATCATCGTCGCCGGCGACGAGCCTCCGCTGTTCGACGGAGCCGTATCGGCTGTCCGAAGCGGCGATTTGCTGTTTCTGTCCGGATTGATGGCGGTCGAGGGCGGGCGCTTGATACCGCAGGCGAGCGTTGATGCCAGCCAGCCGTTCTTTGCCACGCCCGTGAAGGCCGAGTTGCAATCGATCCTGCGGCAGGCGGAGGCGATCTGCAAGAAGGCCGGTACGTCGCTCGCCAACGCGGTGCGCATCCAGCAGTACCACACCGATCTAGCCGACCTCGCCCCCGCTCTTGAGACCTGGAACGAGGCGATGCACGGCCAGCCGTTGCCGATCTCGGCGATCGAGGTGCCATGGCTGCCGGTGCCCGGCGCCCGTGTCCTCGTCGATCTGTGGGTCTACGCGCCGCAGACGTAGCCCGCATAGGCTCCCCATGCCCATCAAGTCTTTGTTTGCATCTGACAGGAGTGTGTTTCCATGACTAAGGCCACAGCCGGCAGCCGTTCCCAGGGGCAGGAACACTGGACCAACAAGGGGGACGTGCGCCTGTTCATGCTGGAGAAGCGTACGACGGAATCCGAAAGGAAAGGCACAATCCTGTTCGTGCATGGCTCCTCGATGGCCGGTACGCCAACGTTCGACCTCCAGGTGCCGGGCCGCACGGATTCATCCGCGATGGACTACTTCGCCTCCCAGGGTTTCGACACCTGGTCGGTCGACATGGAGGGGTACGGCCGCTCCGATAAGAAACGCGACATCATCTACGACATTTCCAACGGCGCCGATGATTGTGCGGCCGCGGCTGAATACATCGAGAATACGCGCAACAGTGGCCCGCTTTTCGTCTACGGAATCTCGTCGGGGGCTCTGCGGGCCGCGATGTTTGCAGAGCGGCATCCGCAGCGCGTCAAGCGCCTCGCGCTGGACGCCTTCGTGTGGACCGGCGAGGGCTCGCCCACGTTGGTCGAGCGTCGCAAAAAGCTGCCGCAATACATCGCGGGCGGCAACCGCCGTCCGATCGATCGCGCCTTCGTGCAATCGATCTTCGAGCGCGATCATCCGGGCACGGCCGACCAGGCGGTGATCGATGCGTTCGCAAGCGCGATTCTGGCGTTGGACGATTCCATGCCCATCGGCACTTACGTTGACATGTGCAATAATCTGCCCGTCGTGAATCCTGAAAAGATTGTGGTGCCGACGATCGTCATGCGCGGTCAATGGGACGGCATCGCATCGTTTGCTGACTTGGCGAGTTTCTTCGAGAAATTGCCGAATCCCGACAAGCAGTTCGCGGTCATGCCAGGCATTGCGCACGCATCGATGCAACAGAAGAACTACGCGCTCGTCTACCACATCCTTTTGAGCTTCTTCACTCAACCAGAGCCGGTCTATCGCGGCTGACGATAAGTCAGCGCATGGCGCTAATCAAAGTGGGAACTAACCCAGATCGGGCGAGCGCTACAAAGCAAAGCATCTTAAGGCGAGGAGCGCCCCAACATTACTCACCGCCCGACGCAACAGATATGCAACATGCTGTCTCTAAATCATTGAAATGTTTAAGTGTTAAAAGGTTTCCTAAACCGTAGGTCGGAGCTATCAGAACATCATCAAGGCCGTTCGTATGGCGGCGGAGCAACCTCTTCACCGGGCGGGGACATTCCGGATAAGTAACGTTTTCGGATTTCCACGTGATCCTGCAAGACTCAGTGGAAGAGTGGCTGGCGTCGTTCCCGAATATTCGGGGGCATCCACAAAATTGCAAGTTGCCTTGCAATATCGTTTCCAGGCCTTCGGCCGGAGAGGCCCAGCGAAGTATCACGATATGCTTCTCAAAGTGGCCAAAAGAGACGGGTTCGAGTTTCATGCGCTCAACGTTGTTACAGTGTTCGAAGCTGTCTCTGTGACATAGCGTTTGCTGACTATGACGAAGCGGCGGATGCATGGCAGCTCATCTGCGCCAGCCAAGGTGTTCAGTACATGCTTCGTGTGCTGTGCAATCACACACTGAAGGTGTCACGCGAACGCATGCTGGTGTTCACGCACGATGTGGGAGGGGCTTTCGGGGTCAAGGAGCAGCCCTATCCGGAAGATATAT
>JAEYVN010000349.1 GCA_023431725.1 Pseudomonadota bacterium | reverse complement strand
GAGTGTTGCTGGACGCAAAAAAACGAATGCCGGGATCCCCCGATCCCGGCATTCGACCGCCCAACCCCCGCCAAACACGAATAGGCGAAACTCTCTGCGCCCCGCGCTGCATTCGGTGATCCGCCCCCGCAAATCACCGGCGCGCTTTGACGCTGATGAGGGCTATGCTATTGCGGTCGCTGTCCGCGGCCAACCGTAAATGAGACCTTCGGCCGCATCTCCCGCCGTTCTCCGGCTTCATGTGACAAAAAAGCATCAAACCTTATGAGCGATAGCTACGTCATCACCCCGGCGCCACAGGCCGTCCTTGCGGTTACGGGCTCCGACAAGAAATTTCCGGTCCGCCGGATCTGGTGTGTCGGCCGCAATTACATCGAGCACATTCGCGAAATGGGCCAGGACGAACGCGCGCCCCCGTTCTTCTTCGCCAAACCGGCCGATGCCATCGTTCCGGATGGATCGGTTGTGCCCTACCCGCTGCTGAGCAAGGACGTGCATCACGAGGTCGAACTCGTCGTCGCGCTGAAATCCGGCGGCATCAACATCAGCCCGGACAAGGCCAATGACTGCATCTGGGGTTACGGCGTCGGCATCGACCTGACCCGCCGCGACCTGCAGATCGCCTCGCGCGACGTGAAGCGCCCGTGGGAAATCGGCAAGGCGTTCGACGCCTCCGCCCCCTGCGGTGCGCTGACGCCCGCCTCCGAGATCGGCCATCCGGCCAAGGGCCGCATCAGCCTGAAGGTCAATGGCGTCGTGAAGCAGGACGGCGACCTCGACCAGATGATCTGGAACGTGCCGGAAACGATCTGGAAGCTCTCGGAAATGGTGGAACTCGCCGCCGGCGACATCATCATGACTGGCACGCCGGCTGGCGTTGGTCAGGTCAATGTCGGCGACAAGATCGAGTGCGCCATCGATGGCCTCAGCAGCCTGACGGTCACGATCGGCAAGCCGCAGGCCTGATCCGTTCAAGCTCGCAACAACAAGAGCCCTCGCAGCTTACGGCTGCGAGGGCTTTTTTTTATGCCAGAGAGAGTTCGGTCTCGTGTCTGCCCCTCACATTAAAGGCCCGTGTACTGAAGCTGCCTGTCGCTCATCCTTGAGCTCACTTGCCATCAACTGCGGCTTGCGTCCCTGGGCTTCCGCATTGGCGAAGTTCAACTCGATCTTGATCCCATTCGGATCGAACAGGAACAACTGATATAGCCCCTGGGAATCGACCTGACGTTCCGTGAACTGAACATTGTGCTGTTCGAAATGCCGGATCATGCCGTGAAGGTCCGACGCATGAAATGCAATATGATCAATCACGCCGGTCCCTTGCGTGTCCTGCGATTGCTGCCCCACATAGGCGATGCGGTTCCTAGACACATCCTTGCCGCCCTGCGTCAGATGCAGAACATCCTGGTCGCCGATATAAAGCCAATAGACGGGAAATTTGAAATCCGGCGTATAGCCCTCCGTGAGGCCCAGCACGTCGACATACCAACTCTTGGTTTTCTCGATATCATCCGACTGAACCAGGAAATGCTGCATATGATTGAGCGGCATGTCTTTCTCCCGTTGTTATGATCATGGAACGATGGCTGGACTCGTGAGCACCTGGAGCGTCCGTTCGCGTGAAGCATCGATATGGCTTTTGACAATCGCGGCGGCTCGGCGTTTGTCGCGATTCTGCATGGCCTGAACGAGCGCCAGATGATCGTTGTTGAATCGCGTGAAATCCGGCGGCTGATCGAGCCGAGTCACGCTGACAAAAGTAAACCGATCAAACTGGTCGTTGAGTTTTGTTGCGGCATCGGCAAGACGCCCGTTACCGCAGACCCTTGCAAGCGAAGAATGAAATTGCCGATTTGCCTCGATCCATTCCGGGATCGGCACCCTCGCTTTTGTCAGAACGTGAACGTTTAACGACGCGAGCGCCGCATCGCTCGCATGATCGATCGCACGCACTACGCAAGCGCGCTCATAAAGATATCGCATCTCATACATTTCCTCCGCTTCCGAAAGCGAGATGGGACGGACGCGATATCCGCTGCGCGGCTGCACATCGACGAGGTTCTGCTCCTGCAACCGGAGCAGCGCTTCCCGAACCGGCGACTTCGACACACCGAACCGCTCGGCCAATTCCTGTTCGAAAACCTTAGATCCCGGCGCCAAGGCGCATGACAGGATTTCACGGCGGAGTTGGGCATAGATCGAAATATCGGTCATTCGCTATCTGAGATACTAGATTTCATCCACAGAAACACAGACTATCGATTTCATCAATGAATTACGAGCGGGTTGACACTCATTCAGAGCATCTAGAATATCAGATAAAATTTCGGGGAGGAATATCATGCCGATGTATCGGTGGGACGAGCTGGAAGAGGTCGAACTCAATCCGCTGATCCACGGCCGGGTGGTGGAAGTCCCCAATGCCATGCTGGCGCGCATCAAGGCGCCCAAAGGGCCGATCAACATGCATCGGCACGATTTCGATCAGATCACGCACATGCTGGCCGGCAAGATGCGCTGGGTTATCGACGGTGAGGAGCCGCGCATCGTTACGCCGGGTGACGTGCTGCTCATGCCTGCCGGCGTCGCGCATGGCGGCGAAGTGCTCGAAGACGCCGAATATCTCGATATTTTCGCACCCGGACGACAGGATTTCAGCTGGTACAAACAGCGGCTGCCGCAGAAGTAGCCGTTCATAAAAACTTGATTCAAGGGAGGATCTATCATGCGACCATTCGGTCGAATGCTTCTGCTTGCCTTGTTGAGTGTTGTGACCACGCCGGTTTTGGCGCAAACGAATTTTCCGGTACGGCCGATCACCTTGGTCGTACCGCTTCAGGCGGGAACGGCTTCCGACCTCGTGGCCCGTATCCTCGCGGACAAGGTCGGCGCCAGGCTCGGCCAGTCAATTGTCGTCGAAAATGCTCCGGGCGCTGGCGGCGCCACCGGCTCGATGCGCGTGGCGCGGGCGGCCCCCGATGGCTACACGATCGGCGCATTGAACAACGGCATCCACACGGTTCTTCCGCACATTATCGCCAAGCTGCCGTTCGAGCCCTTCAAGGATTTCGAACCGATCACCCAGCTCGCGCGGTTTCCAAGCGTCCTGATCGTCAACAAGGAATTGCCGGTCCAGACGTTGAAGGATTTCATCGCACTCGCGAAGAAAGATCCGGGCAAACTGAACTATGCCTCCGTCGGGCCAGGCAGCCCGCAGCATCTGGCCATGGAACAGCTCAAGGCAGATGCGGGCATCGATATGACGCATGTGCCCTATCGCGGCGGTGCGCAGGCGACCCAGGCGATCGCGGCCGGTGAGGTGAATGCATTCTGGATCGCAACGTCTGTCGCTCTTCCCTTCATCGAAGCCGGAACGGTGCGTGTGCTGGCCGTTGGCGACAAGTCGCGAACCAAGACGTTACCGAATGTCCCGACGGCCGATGAAGCCGCGCTTCCCGGCTACGAATACATGGCCTCGCTCGCGCTGTTCGCACCTGCCGGTACGCCGAAGGACATTCTCGATCTCCTTCGCCGTGAGTTTACGGCCGCGCTGAACGATCCCGATACCGTCGCCAGACTGCAAAAGGCCGGACTTGAGGGCCGCAGCTCAACTCCTGAGGAATTGCAAGCCTGGCTCAAGGAAGAAACGACCCGTATCCAGAAACTGGTCAAGCGGGTCGGCATTCAGAAGAATTGAACAATGAATGTAAGCGAGAATGAATTGCGGGCCGCCGACATGCCGGTGGCCCAGGCGCTGCAGCAAACCTCCGTGGCGCAGGACTGGCTCGCCGGCAAATATGCCGATCAGGCGGCCGAAAGTGTCCGATACACGGGCGAGCCATTCACCTTCACAGTGACTGGCCACCCGCCTGAGAATGCGGCGGCAGTTGTCGACGCCATCAAGCCGGCGATCCGTGTGCTCGAGCGCATGAGCAAGGGCAAGATAAGGGTCGAGGATTACTGGGCCGCCAGCCGCCATCGCGATCGCGATGGCGTCGCCGCACTGAACGATGGCCGATCCGACCTGGCGCCGATTTATTCAGGCTGGGATGCAAAGTCCTATCCAATGGCGCAGGGCTTGCAATTGCCCGGGCTGTTTCCGAACTCCGATATCGGTACGCTCGTGTCGGAGGAAATTTACGCCGACTATCTTCGCCCGGATGTCGAACGGCAGGGCATCAAGATGGGACGGCTCAAGATGTCCGGTCCCTATCACCTCTTCAGCATGCATCCGATCCGCTCACGCGACGACCTTAAAGGATTACGGATAGGCACGACAGAAGGCATCGAAGCCGCAGTCATGCACGCCCTCGGCGCCAAAGCCGTGCCGCTGTCATCGCTGGAGATGAACCCGGCGCTCGCCTCCGGCAAGATCGATGCGATGCACCTGGCGGATGGATCGTCCGAGGTCTTCGGCATCGGCAAGATTGCGCGCTTTCGGACAGCGCTTGGCGCCGTGCGGCAATGCCTCGAATTCGGCTTGTCGCAACGCTTCTGGGCCGCATTGCCAGCCGACCTGAAGCAGATTGTGCACAACTGGCTTCGTTGCGAAGCGCAAGCCGAGACGCAGATCTTTTACACTGTGGCCGGGGCAAAAGCGCGCGACCGCTTTCACGAACGCGGAATGGAACTGATCTATATGCCCGATGCAGAGTACGGGCGTATCGGCGATGCCGTTCAGCCCCTGGTCGAGCAATTCATCGCGACCGAAGAAGCCGCCGGCAGACCGGCGCGCGCGATGATGAAGGAGATCGAAGCGCGCACCGCCGCTCATCGCAACAAATCCGCGAACGATCTGATGACCGACGCGATCTTCAACCCCATTGCCAAAATCAACGACTGATTGGAATTGTCACATGCCCGCTTACTGGTTAGCACGATCCGTCATTCACGATCCGGTGGCCTACAAACGCTACACGGATCGGGTACCCGAAATTATCAGCCAATTCGGCGGCAGGGTTCTCGGCCGTGGCGGCCGTTTCAAAATCATGGAAGGCCCGCAAAAGTGGCAACGCTTCGTGGTGCTCGAGTTCCCGACTTTCGAGGACGGCGTCAATTGCTTTGAATCGGAGGCCTACAAGAACGCTGCAGCCCATCGTAGAGCTACCGGCGTCGGCGAAGCTGAGATCGTCATGCTCGATGCGGGCGAGTTCACGAAATAACATGCAGCCCTCGCAGCTTACGGCTGCGAGGGCTTTTTCTTTTGCGCTGCTAGGCCCGGTTCAAGCGGATGGCGACAACCACGTTCATCTCATCCGGCGCCGGCGGAACGACCACGGGTGGCAAATCCATCGCCAGCCGGCAACCTTCGCCGGGATTTAACCGAAGCTGTTGTTGGGGCCACGCCAGCAAGACGGGTTCTTCCCCGACATTGATGAGTGCCCAGACGTCCTTGATGTCCAAGCTGCCGGCGGCCTCCTGAATGAGGAGTTCGCACACCGATTCCTTTGGCGGCGGCATGTTCTTGAACGTCAGGAAGTTTGCGAGGTCGGCAGAAAACGCAACAAAGTCGCCATCGCCAGC
>JAEYVN010000345.1 GCA_023431725.1 Pseudomonadota bacterium | reverse complement strand
GAATTGCTCGGCCGCTGCATTGCCGATGCGGACAGGCCGGGAGCCTTCGTAACCGGCCAGCCATCCAACCTCCCATTCCCACAGGTGCCGCTCGCCGGTCACGCCATACATGATCTGCATCTGGTCGGGAGAACCGGCAATCGCCCGCACCAGCCAGTCACGCCATGCTTTCGCTTCCTCGAAATATCCAAGGTTCATGAAAGCCTGCAGCGTGATGGTTGCGTCCCGTAACCAGCAGAAGCGATAATCCCAGTTCCGGACCCCGCCAAGACATTCGGGCAGCGATGTCGTGACGGACGCAACGATGCCGCCGGTCGGCAGATATGTCATCGCCTTCAGCGTGATGAGGGAGCGCTTGACGGTTTCCGTCCATCGGCCGACCGACGGACATCGCTCCGCAAATTCGCGCCAGTAGGCTTCCGTATCGGCCAGCAATGCATCCGTGTGCAGCGACCTGGTGGACGCACCATACGTCAGTATGAACGGCACCCGCTCACCGTCCTTCACGGTGAAAGCGCCGGTCGTGTGGAGATCATGCCCCTTCATCTGTACCGGCGAACTCAGCAACAGCTGATGCGGGCCCGCGATCGCGCGCAGGGTCTGGTCGTTGTCCCGCGTGACCCACGGCACGGTGCGCCCATAATCGAACCGGACGACGAAGTCGGTTTCGAATTCGACCTCCCCGTTCAGGCCGACAACGATCCGGACGACATCGCTCGCGCCATCGCGCGGCGGCATGAAGTCGATCAGCATCGCGGAGCCGGATGGCGTTTCGAAGATCGTTTCCAGCACCAGGGTATCTTGCCGATAGCGGCGGGACGTGTTGCGGACGGCCCCCTTCGGACGAATGGACCAGCGGCCATTCTCCGGCGTTCCCAACAGCGCGGCAAAGCAGGCCGCGGAATCGAATCTGGGAAAACAAAGCCAGTCTATGGAGCCATCGCGCGAAACAAGCGCGGCCGTCTCGCAATCGCCGATCATCGCGTAGTCTTCAATCAGCGCACTCAAAACGACCTCCTCCACCAGCAACTGGCCTAAACGTTTCGGTCGTTGAAAAGTTCACCTGCGGGGACATTTTGAATGCAGCACGTAAACTGCAATTCGCAAGCGTGCATTGTTCGGTTCCTGAAAACAGGAGCCCCAGATCAACCTCAATCGCCTCCAACTCGGAGGTGACTGTATGTCCATGACATGACCTCCATAAAAATGTGGAGCGAACATGCGTCATCGCCCGTATTGTTTAACGGCGCCGGGTACGCCGCAGACGAACCACCGCTTCATTCCCCTGCACGATGCAAGGGCGCGCGGAACGCCGGGCTCTCAGCCTGCCCGCGGCCCCATGCGCAAAGTTTGAAAGCGCATGAGATGTAGTCACCACGAACCGCCGAAAGAATCCGGCGTTCCGCACGCGGTGTGTGACGGTCTGCTCCGCAGTCCCCGGTGGACGTTCTCTCCACCGTAACGCCGGCAGCTAGCACGGCAGGACGCGGCTTGAACCTTCTCCGCACGGCGGGGTGCGTCCACCCGCCGTCCGGCCACCGCATCCCGCCCCGCGTCTCACGACGCTCATGAAACGCCCCCTTCAGCGGGGACGGGATAAAGGACTTTAATCCTATTCTTCAAGAAAAGTCAAGAGGCAACCGAACCACGGATTTGCGCGATACGCCAGAAGAAGCGAGACCGGCGTCTCCGTTTGGGTGGTACCCCAGGACAGAGTTGCGACGGCTATTTGACCTTGCCCGACCGCGTGCGTTTCTTGACACCTGAGTTGTTCCGGCAGGCCGGACATTTGCAGCGCTCGATGAAACGCTCGATATATTCCGGGCCGTAGTCGAGGAGGATTTCATCGCCAGGACGAATGGTCCTGGTCGCCTTGATGAGCAAGCGCTTCAGTCCGCTCGCCTCCGCATTGGGCTTGCAGGAATGATTGATAAAGCGAGCGACATTCGCCGTGGGCTTGCCATCGATGAACCTGTCCGATGTGACTGCGAACAGATAGCGATCATTATACCTGCGGTCGGCCTCCTCGGCGTTCAGTATCGGGCCGAAATATTCGATAATGAACTCGTCCTTCCGGAATGTACGTGTCGCGAACAGTCCCCGCCCAGCAAAGGACTTTCGAATTTCCAAACTCATAGTGGTGGCCTGCCTTGGACCGGGTCAATGATGGCTCTCCCGGTCTCTGGAAAAGAAATAGCGAACTTCCAGCAACGATGACTGCATTTACAAGGGCTTCGCCCTCCGTGATTTAAGATCAACCCGTTCCATGCAACAGCGCCGCGTCAGCTGCAAGACTCAGCCATTGATGTCTTCCACAAGCAGCAAGACTGGATTCATCGACGGCGCCAATCTTTACGCGAATCGAAGATCAGGAATATTCAACGATCCGCCCGCTGATCGATTGGCTCGACAGCACTGGTTATAGCGTGGTCAGGAAGCAGGCACAGGAACGGCCAATGGACTTTAGCGTGATCCCGGCCGCCCCCATCGCCAGAGGCAAGAATGATGGCAATATCCGTTGAAGCGTCACCCTTCGATGGATTCAATCCGACTTGCGAGAAAACGCAACGTCGGAGCATCTTTATCCATGACGCTTTTCAGTGAATCGCGGTTACCTTCGAGAGCAATCTTTTCGCGGTTGAGTGCAACCAACGTTTCGTTCAGCGACGCTGCACTTCCTACCGGATCAATCGTGCTGGCTCCTGTCCTGAACTCCAGAAGAGCGGGATGTAGTCAGCGACAATGAACGAATCCTGCACCGTCGAACGGCCGCCGACCATACTGGACAGTGACGCCAGTGCTTCCGTTATCGCCGGGCCTCGACCTTCATTCGGTGCGCGCACAGCAAATCG
>JAEYVN010000344.1 GCA_023431725.1 Pseudomonadota bacterium | reverse complement strand
TTCTCGACAATCGATGCCTTGGCGGTCGTCCCGCCCATATCCAGCGTGATGCAATCGGATAGCTTCAGGGTCTGGCTCAGCCGTCCCGCGCCGATCACGCCAGCGGCCGGGCCCGACTCAATGAGATAGGCCGGAAGCTTCATCGCGGTCTGCACCGCCATGATGCCTCCATCCGACTTCATGACCTGCAGAGGCGCGGTGATGCCAGCACTCATCAGATGCGCGCTGAGCGAGGAAAAATATTTCTCCAGCGTCGGTCCAAGGAAGGCGTTGATGACCGTTGTGCTCGTCCGCTCATATTCACGGATGACCGGCAGCACGTCGCTGGAACAGGAGACAAAGACGTGTTCCTCAAGCATCTCCTTGAGGATGGCGGCAACGCGCTGTTCATGCGCCGCATTGGCATAGGAATGCAATAGACTGACGCTCACCGCTTCGACGCCGGAGGCGCGCAGCTTCTCACCCGCGCGGCGGACACTCGCCTCGTCCAGCTCCTTCCATACCTCACCACGCGGTCCGATCCGCTCATCGACCTCCAGGCGCAACTCGCGCGACACCAGAGGCTCGGGCTTCTTCCAGTTCAAAGCATACATCTCCGGAATGCGAAGCCGGCGCATTTCCAGAACATCACGAAAGCCCTTTGTGGTCACGAGGCCCACGCGCGAACCGCGATGTTCAAGGATCGCATTGGTCGCCACCGTCGTCGCATGGACAACGCGTTCGATCGAGTCTGGGCCGGCCCCGAACTGGGCCAGCGTCTTCAGGATCGCGGCGACAATGCCGCGTCCGTAATCATCCGGCGTCGATAGTGATTTGTTCGACGTGATGGAGCCGTCGGAACCCAAGGCGATCACATCAGTGAACGTACCGCCAATATCAACGCCGATCTGGTAGCGGCATTCGTCATCATGGGTCGCTTTGGTCATGGAACGTCCTGGAAGCTAGTTAGATTCAGAGAATGTCGAGGATCATGCGACCACGCGAGACCTGCCCGGCCTCGAGCATGCGAAAGGCTTCTCGCGCCTGATCAAGCGGCAAGGTCCGGAATACCTGCGGATGGATCACGCGATCATTGACGAGCTTGATAACCGCCGCCAGCGCTTCCGGCCTGTCGTGAATCACCGCGCGCATGGCACGGATGTTGCGGGGATTGTCCGGGGTCTCGAACGGCTCGGCGATCAGATAGACCAAGCGGCCGTCGGCGCGGAGGGATTCGTAGGACTTGCAATGAACATCGCCGCCGATCAGATCGATCACCAGATCCTGATTGCGAAAGATCTGCGAAAAATCATCGGTATCGTAAGGACTGACCGCATCAGCGCCCAGCGACTTGACGTAATCGACGTTGGACGACCGGCAAGTGGTGGAGACAATAGCGCCGGCATTCTTGGCGATCTGGATGGCCATGCCGCCGATGGCGCCAGCACCGCCATGGATCAGCACGCGTGTGCCGGGCTGCACCTGGCCTTGCTCGACCACCGAAATCCAGGCGCAGACGCCGGCATGCATCAACGCGGCAGCCTCAGGGAATGTCAGATGCTTTGGCTTGGCAACGATCGCATCCTGCCCGCAGACAAAATAACCCGCATGCGTTCCTCTCTCCGTCGGCTGTGCGACCACGCAGACCTCATCGCCGATAGCCGCAAAATCGACGCCGTCGCCCAACTCGTCGATGATACCGGCCCCATCCCTGCCCGGTACTTTCGGAAATTCAATCTCGAAAAGGTGCTGCAGATGACCGCTGCGCAGCTTCCAGTCCAAAGGAATAACACTCGCAGCGCGCAAAGCCACCCTGACCTGCCCCGGACCCGGATGCGGGTCAGGCACATCCACAAGATGCAGCGCGGTTTCGTCCCCGAAAGATTTATACTGCAGCGCGCGCATGCTAATCACCAATTCCGAACATCGGTCGCCAACTATTGTGTGAATTTTCACATAAAATTCTGCCTGTTACAAGGAGATTCTGAGTGCCAAAAAAATCGGCTGCTCTTGCGCCCAACCGGGGCGTCGAAGGTGAATCCTTCCTGACTTCCGTTGTTTATTGGTGCGGCGTCTTCGAAGAGAAATTCAACCGCGCCTTCATTGCGCAGACGCAGGACAAGAAATCTGTCGTGCCCCGCTGGAGGACATTATCCGTCTTGGCAGAGCGCAGCGGTCTATCGATATCTGAACTGGCTGAGCTCACGCGAATAGACCGAAGCGCACTCAGCCATCTGCTCAAATTGATGGAAGATGAAGGCCTTGTAGAAAGACGCCAATGTGGTCAGGACAAGAGAAACGTTGAAGTTCACATAACCGCACGCGGGATGAAAAGCTTTGAAAGTATGCTTCCGGTCCGGCGGGCGCTTTTTAGAAATGCCGCAAAAGAACTGTCCGAAGCTGACGTAAAAAAGATGATCGCAAATTTGCAAAGCCTAACGAACCAGCTTGACAAGCTGGTGTAACTTGTGGCGTGCGCCGCATCATTACATCCAGTCTCCGGGGACTGCCGTCCGTATCTGCAAGAGAACGTGCGGCGGTTTCCATTTTGCGATGCTGTTGTATTCGTTCTGCTTCGGTAATGTGGCGGTTACCAAGTGTCTGACGATGTCGCCGTCACATCCAGAACCTCGATGGCGCCGTGCTCCGTCTCACGCGGAAACTGCCAGGGTGGCGTTTCTCGGCGGCGTCGAAACCAACCGAAGAGTGTTCATAAGCTACCGCTCTGCGAGTAGCACGCGGCTACTTAATGGGCGTCCCTGGAAGCGTCGATCGAGCGAATATGCACGACTTGACTGTAAGGAGCGCTCTACACGTTTCCAAACCCAGATCGCTCATGCAAAAGCTCCAACAGCAGCTCCCGCACAAACAACAGGGCTTTGCCCGGCGGATTCTGCGCCAATCTCAGCAAATAGAGGGTACGTTCTAACTCAGGTTCGACAATGGTTCGCGTCCTGATTGAACCGCTTCGCAAATGTCGCATCGCCAAGACCTCAGGCAGAATTGTATGTCCAATCCCCGCTTCAACCAAATTTAGCGCTGTCTCCGACGAGTCAATTTCATGCGCGACGTTGATTTCAATTCCCTTTTCCGACGCAGCAGTTGACACCATTTTTGTAATAACATGCGTCGGCGACCGAAGAATGAGAGGAAGCTGCACCGCATCCGAAAAGATAATTCGACTCGCGGGAGGTTGGGCGCCGATTGGCGACACCAATATCAGCTTCTGTGTTGAAATGCTCTCAGCTGTGACACGGTCGGAATTCTCCGTGCTATAGCTCAGCGCGATATCCAACTCGCGATCAAGCAGCTGACTATACAAGGTCTCACTGAAGTGCTCCACAATACGGATGGAGACAGATGGCGCCCTGAGACCGGCCTCCCTGACCAACTGAACAGCCAATACATCACTTACGCTTCGGGGCATGCCGACCCGGATAAGTCCAGCCGGATCATCCCTCGCATCCTGCATATCCTCTCGGGCGAGATCTATTTGATGCAAAATGGTGCGAGCGTGGCCGAGCAACCGGCGACCGGCGTCGGTTAACTCGATGCCACGCGAATGCCGAATCAACAATTGCTCCTGAAGCTCGTCTTCAAGTTTCTGTATCTGACTGCTTAGCGCGGGCTGAGCAATCCGGAGCACTTCGGCGGCTCGAGTGAATCCGCGACATTCGGCCACCGTTTTGAAATACCTAAGCTGACGAAATTCCATGAACGTTCCTGGCTTGCGACACTTATCGGACTGGATTGCGAGCGCGACCTGACCACCACCAGTGTGGGTCCCGGTCTTGCCGAGTGAAACTCATCGTTCGACAAGATCAAGGATTTTGGCGTGCTGCGCTATGAGGCTTCTCCTAACGGTTGCGTGGACTCCAGTTCCGGCCGAGCGCCTTCCGGGCGAGGTCCGTTCCTATGGACGTTTATGTCGCATGTCGGACCGACTTTGCCTCGCCTCCATAGCAGGTCGATATCTCTGCTATAGCCAAAAAATATTGTTCAGGCCTTCTCGTTTTGGTCAAATTGTTTCACAGCGTTGATCAATGGCTTCGAGCAGGCCCAGAACAAGCAAATGCTCTAGGTGGGAGGAATTACTCATGCGCAGGCTCATCCGGAAACAACTTGAAGCCGCTTTGATCACAGCGACGGCCTTTTCGGTGTTCGCGTCATCAGCCTTCGCTCAGCAAACGAAAGCACCTATCACTATCGTGGTGCCATTCTCGGCCGGCCATGGGCCGGATATACTTGCGCGCACACTTGGTGAGGAGTTGCAGCAGCGACTGGGCCAGCCAGTGATCGTTGACAACAAGCCCGGCGCCAGCGGCAATATCGGCGCAGCTCAGGTGGCCCGCGCAGCGCCGGACGGGCACACGATCCTGATGACCACAAATCCATTCGCCAACAACGTCGCTCTTTTCAGCAACCTGCCTTTCAACCCTGTCAAGAGTTTTGAGCCCATCGTCTATGTCGCTCAAGGCACGCTGGCTTTGACGCTGCATCCGTCGGTGCCGGCCAAAACTACACAGGAATTCATCCGCTACGTCAAAGAGCGTCCAGGTCAGGTCAATTACGGCTCACCTGGGATTGGCACCCCTCATCATCTCGCAATGGAATTGTTCGAGCTCGCAACCCAGACCGATTTGACACACATACCCTACCGCGGAGCGGCGGGAGCCACGCAGGATCTGATTGGTGGGCATGTAAGTGCCGGTTTTCAACCGATTCATGTGATCTCAGCAGCCGCCGCGAACAAGCAAGTGTCGTTGCTCGCAACAGCTAGTCTCGAACGCGTTCCTTCCGCACCTAACCTGCCGACACTTTCCGAACAAGGCCTGAAGGATTTCAATGTTGATCTTTGGTACGGGATTTTTGCGCCTGCAGGCACCCCCAAGGAGATCATTTCTAAATATAACGCCGCCTTTAATGACATCCTGGCCAAGCCCGAAATCAAGGAAAGGCTCGCCAAACAGGGGTTGGTCACCGTCGGCGGATCGGCTGATCGTTTGCGCGAGTTCCTGCCGAAGGAGATCACGAAGTGGCAAACCGTCGTGAAAGAAGCAGGGATAAAGAAGATCGAGGAGCAATAGTTCACTCCTCAGGGCGCTCATTCAACCTCAAGGCGATACAACTTCAACGTCACACGAAAAACGACGCAGACCACCACCCGACGGGTCGTCCGCTATTTGTTCAGTATGCCAGCGCAAACGTCGTGGAGATTGAATGACTAATTCGAACATGACGCATACTATCTCCAATAGCGCTCAACGCATTGAGCTGGACGACCGTCACCGGGAGCTCAAGAGCAAACTGATACTGGCTGGAAAGGTCCTTGTCTCAGAGCGACAGGACGATTTCACGCGCGGTCATATTTCGGCGCGACTACCCGACGACCCGAGCCTTTTTTTCATGAAGGCTCACAGCACTGGTCTCGACGAGATTTCTTTCGAAAACATCCTGACGATTGACCTTGACGGAAATGTTGTTGCCGGGACTGCTAAACGTCACAGCGAGGTCTACATCCATACTGAAATCTATAAAAGGAGAGAAGACGTCCAGTGTGTTCTTCACACGCACCCGGTGTATGCCACTGCACTATCCAACAGCGGTCGTCCCCTTGCACCTTCGAGCCAACCCGGAGCGTTGTTTTATCAGGCTCTTAATGTCTATGAAGCGTCGATCAATTTGGTCCGCTCTGCAGAGATGGGAGCGGACGTCGCTCTCGCACTGGATCAGAACCGAGCCGTTCTTTTGAGAGGACATGGTGCGGTTACCGCCGCTCCATCGATCGCAGAGGCGGTAATCAGTATGCTTATGCTTGAGAACGCTGCAATGATCCAGATGATCTCGGATGCTTCGGGTGCGGCGTCAACGCCCTTCTCGGAAAAGGATGTAATGAAGCTCCAGCACGACATCAGTCGTCCTGAGCAGTTCTCGATCAACTTCGATTATCTTTGTCGCCGGGTTCAGTCACGCGCCTGACGCCCGCCGCCAGGCGGCAAATATGGATCTGCGGCGTCCTTGCCGGATCATTGATGAGGAAAACACTGTGAGCACGATTGGTATCGTAGGCTTAGGCAATATGGGCCGAGCGATGGCCCGTCATCTGATTGCGGCTGAGCATGCAGTCGTTGGCTTCGACCCGGCGGCGGCCGCCTGCGAGGCAGCATCATCGCTTGGGGTCAAAATCGCGTCGACTGCGGCGAGCGTTGCCGCAGAATGCGAGCTGGTTTTCGTCGTTGTCGGCTTCGATAGTGAGGTCGAAACGGTGTTCTTCGGAGACAGTGGCTTGCTCGAAGGCGCGCGTCCCGGCTTGGTCGTTGCCATCGGATCCACGCTTACACCGAGCTATGCCTTTCGATTGGCGGAGCGTCTTAAAGAGCAGCCGATCGTGCTCTTGGATATGCCTACAACCCGGGGCGAAGTGGCGCTTGCCGCCGGCGAGATCCTGGTGCTCGGCGCCGGTGACAAAATCGAGTTTGATCGCTGGCAGCCCGTTATCAGGACGTTCGCGAAAGACATTTATCATCTCGGTCCATTCGGCGCCGGACAGGTGGCGAAGATGGTCAACAACTTGATCTTATGGGCCTGTATGAGCGCTAATGACGAAGGGCTTCGGCTGGGAGAGGCATTTGGCCTGTCACCTGACACATTGCGAGAAGCGCTCGGCAACAGCAGCGCGCAGAACTGGGCGTTGAGTACGCGCGCAGAGGATCGGCCTGTGCCATGGGCTGAAAAGGATATGATGATGGTGTTGCGCGAGGCGGATGAAAAGCGGCTCAGTCTTCCGCTGTGTGGAACGGTCAAAGAGGTCATCAAGGGCTATAAAATACGGCACGGCATCCCCATGCCGCACGAAGGTAACCGCTCGTAACGAGCATGCCTTAAGGTCCGGGCGCGAGCAGCAAGTGCGGTTTGGTCATGGGTCCCCAGACTCAGATCCAATCCGAAACGACAATTGCTTTCTCAGGCTGCTCCCCCAGACGCCTCGTTGGCATCGGTAGATCGCCTTCAGCCGCGACGCAAATCAACCCTCCCTGCTCACGGTGTGAGAGCAGGGTTTGTCCCAGCAGGCTGGCGCGAGCGTTTTGCGCTCAGGCGCGCGACATCGCCTCGAGTTTCGTTCGCATGGACTCAATGACTGGCTTGGCCACGCCGGCGACGCCAGGAATGGCAAGGACGCGATCGCAGAGCTGATTGAACGCCGGCATCGCCGATGCGACCTGGGCCGCCACCGCTGACTTTGCCTGTGGCGACAAACCGGTCGTTGCGTTGCTGATCTTGTCCAGCTCGGCGGTCATCTGCTGGAGCCTGGGCATGGCGGCCTGGGCGGAAGCGGAATCGCTGATCCCCTGCAAGGTCGTTCGCATGCCATCAACGGATCTGGTCAACTGGCCGGTCAAGTCGGCGACCGTCTGATTTGGCGTTCCGGCGCCCGTCGTCTCACTGGGCTGCGGTGCCGGCCTGGTCGTTTCACGGCTCGTGTCCTGAGCCACTTGAGGCCGGTTTTGATTGGCCATGTACATCCAGCCAAGGCCGGCCAGGATGGCTATCGCACCCAGCCAGTACGGCCAGGTTGTCATACGCTGCGGGGCGACCGATGCGCGTCGCGCCGTGGACATGGTCGCCTGCTCTGCCATATCGCTGACGCGCCGCGCAGACGCGGAGGCTGCCTCGGCAGTGCGGCGCATGTTGCCGTCAATCGTATCCAGAAATCCAGCATCCCTGAGATAGCTGGTGAAGCCGGACGGCAAAGCCGCGGCGATTTGATCCTTCTGTGATGTCAGCATCGATGCAAGTCCGTTCGCATCGAGACCGGCCTTGCGCTGTTGCTGACCGAGCGCGCCCATGACCATCGTGCCGAGCAAACCGAGCAGCGTTCCGCTTTTGCCGGTGCCGATCCCGGCATAGCTGCTGATGGCGGACGTGAGCGCGTTCAGTCCGCCGCTGCCCATCAGCGATGACAACAGATCCGCGCCCTCTTCCGCGTGCGCCGATTGACCAGTTCCGCCGATGGCATTGATGATATTTTCCATCGTGCCGGATTTTTGCAGCATCAAAGTCTCGCTCAGCTGCTGCGCGCCGCCGGGCTTTGACGCCAGGCTTGCCAAGCTCGCCAGAATGGCCGGAATAGCTGCTCCGCCGGCTTTCTGGACAATGGCGCGGTCGATGCCAAGGACCGCCGCGACCTTCCGGATGACGTCGGGCGTTACGAATTCCATAACGGTGGAAACGAGATTTGTAGACATGTCCCTTGCCTCCATTTGCCGCTAAAAGCGTAGAGATGGGTCAGGAATAGTCGCCAGCATGCAGATCATCGGCGGCAGAATTCGCAACCGCAGAATTCCATTTCAATGGCCGACGTGCGGACATATGGGAGATCACCACTCGGTGGTGGCCGAAATGCGATTGCTGCGGTTAAAATGTAGGGTCCCGGAAAAAGTTCGATGGAATCAGAACCTGGATGACATTCAGCTATTGCTTGTCAGCACGGGCAATTTGGTTTGCGCCCCAGCCCGGATCGTATGGAACTCTCGGTAATTTGAAGTCCAGTGAACACATTGAAGCCCTCCCGCGATATCCAGCGTTTGATTGAGATCATGGCGGCGTTACGCACGCCGGACACCGGTTGCCCATGGGATTTGAAGCAAAATTTTGCGACGATTGCGCCCTACACCATTGAGGAAGCGCATGAAGTTGCGGACGCAATCGAACGCAACGATCTTGACGATCTGAAAGATGAACTGGGCGACCTGCTTCTCCAGGTCGTGTTCCATGCGCGCATGGCGCAGGAGCAAGATGCGTTCGCGTTCGGTGATGTCGTCCAGGCGATCACCGAGAAGCTGATCCGCCGGCATCCGCATGTCTTCGGCGATACGCGGCATCTTACGCCGGACGAGGTGAAAGGACTGTGGGACAAGATCAAGGCCGAAGAGAAGGCGGCGCGACGACAACGGCGCGGCATCGATGATGAAGCGGGCGCCCTCGCCGGCATTCCCTCCGGTTTGCCGGCCCTGACCCGTGCGCTGAAACTCCAGCAAAAAGCATCGAAGGTTGGTTTCGACTGGAATGATCCGCGTGCGGTGCTCGACAAGATCAAGGAAGAAACCGCCGAGATCGAGCGTGCGTTGGATGCTGGCGACCGCGATGCGGTGGCCGATGAAATTGGTGACCTGATGTTCGCGCTGGTCAATCTCGCGCGTCATCTCGATGTCGATTCAGAAACGTCGCTGCGCGGCACGAATGCGAAATTCGAACGCCGTTTCGCGGCCATCGAGGCTGCGCTGGCGCAGCGCGGCAAGACGCCCTCGGACGCCACGCTCCAGGAAATGGATGCGCTGTGGGATGAGGCCAAGGGCGCGGAAAAGCCCGCAGCGAAGAATGCGGATCAGGAATCCGAGGTGACTTTATCGAAGCGCGCGCGCACCTGACCGGCTTTGGCCGGATCGGCGCGAACACTGATCGCCACCTTTCCATCGTCCAGAATCGATTTCTCGATGACTTCGGTATTGCGATGGAGCCAGGACAGGCCCGCTCCATCGGCGCCATCGAGCACGAGGTCCAGCACGACACGCGTTTCGGACAGACGCTCTTCGATCGACGCCAGAAGCGTGTCAATGCCCTCGCCCGTCAGCGCCGACACCAGAACCGGATGGTGATCCGGCGCGATGCGCGCGGCCGCATTCTCTCTGGCGATACGGTTGTCGGGTGAGAGCTGATCGATCTTGTTCCAGACTTCGATCACGCGATCGCGTCGTTCTTCGTCGATGCCGAGCTCCTTCAGGACCTCCTGCACGTCCTGCATCTGCGCGTCGCTGTCTTCATGCGAGACGTCGCGCACATGAAGGATCACATCGGCCTCGATGACTTCTTCGAGCGTGGCGCGGAAGGCCGCGACCAGCATGGTCGGCAATTCGGAGATGAAGCCGACCGTATCGGACAGGATGACCTTAGCGCCATGCGGCAGTTCGATCGCGCGCAGCGTTGGATCGAGCGTAGCAAACAGCATGTCGGCTTCAAGCACATGTGCTCGCGTCATGCGATTGAACAGCGTCGACTTGCCGGCATTGGTGTAACCGACCAGAGCGACGATGGGATACGGCACGCGACGCCGGCTCTCCCGATGCAGCTTGCGGCGCTTTTTGACCTTGTCCAGTTCCGCTTCGATGCGCGCGATGCGTTCATCGATCATGCGCCGGTCGGCCTCGATTTGCGTTTCGCCCGGCCCGCCGAGAAATCCGAAGCCGCCGCGCTGCCGCTCAAGATGCGTCCAGGACCTGACCAGCCGGCTCTTCTGATACGTCAGATGGGCGAGCTCGACTTGCAGCACGCCCTCCTTTGTCTGGGCGCGCTTGCCGAAAATCTCGAGAATGAGGCCGGTCCGGTCCAGTACCTTGGCCGACCAGGCCTTTTCAAGGTTGCGCTGCTGTACGGGCGACAGGGCGCAATCCATGATGACGAGATCGATTTCGCTGGTCTTGATCAGACCGGCGAGTTCCTCGACCTTGCCCTTACCGATAAAGGTGGCGGGCCGGATCTCGCTCAGCGAGACAATGCCCGACTGCACGACGTCAAGATCAATGGCCAGCGCAAGGCCGGCCGCCTCCTCGATCCTGGCTTGCGGCGATCGTTCGGCACGCTGGGCGCGCCCCGGCTGAGACCGCAAATACGGGCCAACGACCAGCGCGCGGCCGGTGACGTTGTCCGTATAGTCCGAACTCAACCGGTCAGAAACTGAATCGCGTTTACGTGGCTGCAACTAGCCTTTTTCTCCTGCGCCTTCTTCTGCACCTTCAAAAAGCTGGACCGGATGGCCAGGCATGATGGTGGAGATGGCGTGCTTGTACACAAGCTGCGAGTGTCCATCCCGTCGCAGCAACACACAAAAGTTGTCGAACCAAGTGACAACGCCCTGGAGCTTCACCCCGTTCACCAGAAAAATCGTGAGCGGGATTTTGGCCTTGCGGACGTGGTTGAGGAAGGTGTCCTGGAGATTCTGAGTTCGTTCGGCTGCCATGGCCGTGCTTTCCATTTTCTTGCCCGCGACTTCGGCGTCACGAGACGTTTCTGTTAGGTGATCAGTTTAGAGTTATTGCCAAGTCGCATCGTCCCTCGTTCTTCACAATACCCACGAGGACTTGGGGCGGGTGCATTAGATGGCACAGCGGGATTCCGTGCAAGCCCAACTTGCGTGTCGGACAAGACCTTGGCGCGACGAATCGTCAGGATTCCTCGGCAAACCGGTGGAAATCACGGCGCAAGGCCGTGGCGACAAGCCCTGGCGCTCCATTGCCGACAGGCCGGCCATCGATCATCACCACAGGCATGACGATCTGGCTAGCCGACGTGATGAAGGCCTCCCGCGCCCCCTGTGCCTCCTCGACCGTGAACGGCCGTTCCCGCAGCGTGAGGTTGTGCGATTTCAGGACGTCGAGCAAAACGGTCCGCGTAATCCCCCTCAGGATCGCGTGGTCCGCCTGACGCGTCACGACCTCATTGTCCTGAGTAACGATCCAGGCATTGGAAGACGATCCTTCGGTCACCGTACCATCCGCTGCGACATACCATGCCTCGCGGGCGCCCTGCTCCCGCGCCTGCTGTTTCGCCAGCACATTCGGCAGCAGCGCGATGGACTTGATATCAACCCGGTCCCACCGATTGTCCGGTAGTGTGATGACGGCGATGCCATCGGCGGCCA
>JAEYVN010000339.1 GCA_023431725.1 Pseudomonadota bacterium | reverse complement strand
CGATAAAGGCATTGCCCTTCCAGCGTGGAAAAAGGTCGCCCGTATAAATGGTGAAGCCGGATGGCGCGATCACCGGCGTCCAATGCCGGATCGGTTGCTCCATGCCGTTCTTGTGCGTGCTTTCGTGAATCTTGGCGCCGCTGTAATCGATCCCATAGCCGATCACCGGCCAGCCGTAATTTTTGCCGGCTTCCGGAATGTTGATTTCGTCGCCGCCGCGCGGACCATGTTCGTGCATCCACAATTTGCCGGTGACCGGATGGATGAGGGCGCCCTGGCTGTTGCGGTGTCCATAGCTCCAGATTTCCGGCTTTGCACCGGGCTTGCCGACGAAAGGATTGTCCTTCGGCACAGAGCCGTCCGGCGCGATACGGATCACCTTGCCGAGATGGTTGTCGAGCGTCTGCGCGCTATTGCGGGCGCTGTAATGATCGCCGGTGGTCAGAAACAGGTTGCCATCGCGGGCCTGCGCGATGCGGCAGCCGAAATGCAATCCGCCGGAGGGCTGGCCTTCCTGCTGGAAGATGCGTCGGACTTCGGTCAGCTTTGGAACATCGCCGGTGTCGAGCTTGGCCCGTGCGAGCGATGTCTGTGCGCCGCCGCTGACCGGGTCCGAGTAACAGAAATAGATCGTGTTGTTGCTGGAGAAGTCGCGATCGACGATGACGTCGAGCAATCCGCCTTGATTGTTCGCGAGCACTTTCGGCACGCCGGCCAGCGGGGATGACAATTTTCCATCGCGCGTTGCGATGCGCATGCGGCCAGACTTTTCAGTCACCAGCATGCGGCCATCAGGCAGAAAGGCCAGCGCCCAAGGCTGGGACAGACCGCTGGCGACCGTCTCGACGCGGACATTGCCGGTTTCAGTCTTGAAGATCTGTGGTGCAGGGGCCTGTTGCGCGAGGGCCGGTTGCGTAAGAGCCGGCGCCGCAAGCAGCACCAGCGATCCGACAAGCCAGCACGATTTCATCGTCGTTCCCGTTTTCGCAACATCCAGATCAACGGTATGTGCATGGCAGACGTTCCGAAAGAGCGCCGTAAAGCCGCACGCTGCTCTACATTTGCGAAGGGAATAAATGTGCTGAGACGAGATCGCGTCAGCGGTGGATGAGCAACGGCGTGGCTGTTGCGGCCTTTGCGGCCGGCGCCGCCGCGCGCGCCATGCCGAAAGTCACAGCGGTGGCAGCAACCACGATGCAAATCACAAGCACGGCGGTCATCAACAGATGCGCCATTGCGATCTTGCGTGTCGTCAACGGCCGGGCGTTGCGATGAGGGTGTTGGAAACCGATCCCGGCGGCTCGATCCCTGGGCATGACAGTCAAGCTCCAACGCTGCGAATCAGCGCGGATGGCACCATCGTACGGAATGCGGGCTCTGCTCCGGCTGGAAGGCGGCGCAATGCGTCAGGTCTTGTGGCGATTTTGTGACAAAACCTTAATTGCGGTTTGCATTCTCACTCGGCAGCGAGCTGTAAGGGTATCAGCGGTACTTCCATCGGCACAAAACGTGGCTGCGCTTCGACACGAGAATGCCATTCGCGCAGGGCGGAGAAGGGCGACAGATCGAAATCGCTCTGCTCAGCCAGATGCGTATAGGAATAGATCGCGATGTCGGCGATCGTAAAACGGTCGCCTGCGAAATAAGGGTGTTTGGCGATGTGCTTGTCGAGAATGCTCAGCGAGCGCGTGCCTTCTTCCATCCAGTCGTCGAGCGCATGGCGTTGCAGGTCGCGTCCGCCCTTGACGAGGCAAAGCCAGAAATAGGCGGCGCCGATGTTAGGCACGATCGCATGCTGCTCAAAGAACATCCATTGCAGGACACGGGCATGTTCGATCGGGGTGTGGCCGGTGAGCGGCGTACCTTCAGCCAGAAACCACAGGATTGCATTCGATTCGGCGAGGTGGTGACCTGATTCGATTTCCAGCAGGGGCACCTGGCCATTCGGGTTTTTGGCCAGGAAATCCGGTGTATGGGATTCGCCCTTCAGGATGTCCACCTCCACAAGGTTATGCGGAATCTCGAGCTGCGCCAGGGCCAGCCGGACCTTGTAGGAATTGCCGGAGCGCTGCATCGAGTAGAGCGTGTACATGCGCCTGTGGGGCTCCAGAAAGCTGCCGACGGCTTCATTGCCGAACCGGATGATGATGAGCGGGGACAAGAGAAGAAAAGGGCGGCCAATGCAAGGCGTCCGGACGGCACCAAAGCAGAAAAACACGATCTTTGCGTGACTTAGCTGCAGTGCGGGATGAAACTTCTTCGTGAGCGGTTTGAGCCGGTCTAAATGATCTCCGCCTTTCATGGCGGCCATGAACGCCATTTATGGACCTATCAGCGAATGTGGCTTGCCCGGGCGTGCGGAGGGCATTACCAAGCCCGCAAATCCACGGAGAAATGACACAATGGCTTTCCTCGCCGACGCGCTGCAGCGCATCAAGCCGTCTGCCACCATCGCGGTGACCGACAAGGCGCGCGCGCTGAAAGCGGCTGGCCGCAACGTAATCGGCCTCGGTGCCGGCGAGCCCGATTTCGACACGCCGGACAACATCAAGCAGGCGGCGATCAAGGCGATCGAGAGCGGCAGGGCGGCCAAGTACACGGCTGTGGATGGCATTCCTGAACTGAAGGCGGCGATCGCCGCCAAGTTCAAGAAGGAGAACGGGCTCGACTACAAGGCCTCGCAGATCATCGTCGGCACCGGTGGCAAGCAGGTGCTGTTCAACGCCCTGATGGCCTCACTCAACCCGGGCGACGAGGTCATCATCCCCGCGCCCTATTGGGTCAGCTACCCGGAGATCGTTGCGCTGCTGGGCGCGACGCCGGTGTCGATCGTCACCACCATGGAAAATGGTTTCAAGCTGACCGCCGAACAGCTCGAAAGGGCGATCACGCCGAAGACCAAGTGGCTGATCTTCAACTCGCCGTCGAACCCGACCGGAGCGGCCTATACGCGTGATGAGGTCAAGGCGCTGACCGACGTGCTCATGAAGCACCCGCATGTCTGGATGCTGACGGACGATATGTACGAGCATCTGGTCTATGACGATTTCACCTTCACGACGCCGGCGCAGGTCGAGCCGAGCCTCTATGAGCGCACGCTGACCCTGAACGGCGTTTCGAAGGCCTATTGCATGACCGGCTGGCGCATCGGTTTCGCCGGTGGTCCGGAGCCGCTCATCAAGGCGATGGCGATGCTGCAGTCGCAGTCCACGTCAAACCCGTCCGCAGTGTCGCAATGGGCCTCGGTCGAGGCGCTGAACGGCACGCAGGACTTCATCGCCAAGCACAACAAGATCTTCAAGGAGCGGCGCGACCTCGTGGTCTCGATGCTCAATCAGGCCAACGGCATCCAGTGCCCGAAGCCGGAAGGCGCGTTCTACGTTTACCCATCCTGCGCTGGCACGATCGGCAAGACGGCACCGTCCGGCAAGAAGCTGGCGACTGACGAGGATTTCGTCAGCGAGCTTCTGGAGGCCGAAGGCGTGGCGGTGGTGCATGGTTCGGCCTTCGGCGCAGGCCCGGCTTTCCGCATCTCCTATGCGACCAAGACCGAGGACCTGGAAGACGCCATGCGGCGCATTCAGCGCTTCTGCGGCAACCTGAAATAAGGTTGCCGCCGGCTGGCTGAGGCATCCCCGATTTTCGGAAATTTAAGCCGCCGGGTTTAATCGTCTTTGAGGCAGATTGGGCTAATTTCCGCCTGACTTCCGGCGCGTGATCGCCGCTGCCTGTCCACGATCTCCAATCACGAGGAAACACCATGTTTCGTTCATCGGTCTTCGCCGCTCTCGCGTTTGTGGCGGTGTCCGCAATGCCTGCCTCAGCTCAGCAGATCCAGGCTGGCATGCTCGAATGCCGCAGCGGCGGATCGGTCGGCTTCATCATCGGCTCGGTCACCGAACTGAGCTGCATCTACCGTCCCGACCTGGGGCCGCGCCAGGCTTATCGCGCGACGATCCGCCGGGCCGGCGTCGATCTCGGTGCCACCGCCGTGTCCGGTCTGGCATGGGCCGTGTTCGCGCCAACGGCGCAGCTTGGTCTTGG
>JAEYVN010000338.1 GCA_023431725.1 Pseudomonadota bacterium | reverse complement strand
AAGCGTGGTTGATGGCATCCACAAGCATCGATACGCCGAGCGTGTCGGAGAGGAGGATGAACTCCTGGCGATTGCCATCGCAGATCTTGCCGGTGCGGGTCAGGAAGTCGATCGCGTAGCCCCATTCTGCTTCGGTGAGGCGCACGTCGCGCACGAAGTCATGCAGGTGACGCACCAGAGATGTGCTGATCTGCTTCAGCCGCTCGTCCGGTGTATTCTTGATACGATCGATGACCGCATCGGTGATGGTCACTTCGTTGAAATTTCGCATGGCGTCCTCGTAAGTCGTTGCTGATTGCGCGACGGCAGCGCCGCGCTTGTGATGTAAGTTGGCTGCTGGCGAAGCGAATGTGCCGGAGCCGCTGGCGCGCCGGACAATCTCAGCCGCGGCCTCATCGCTATTGCCGCGCCACGCGACGACCTGATCCGGTCTGATCAAGGCGAGGTCGGCCTGATAGAGATCGCGCGCTTCCTGCTGATGGAGATCGACGACCTTCAGGTCGAGGCCGGCGTTTGTGGCTGCTGCGATGATCTTTTGTCCATCGGCCTGGTGCGAGAGCCGTAACAGCGTCCATTCAAATCCGAAAAGGTCGTAGACCGATTGCTCCGCCGAGAGCCAAAGATGCGGTGCACGGCCACCGGGGCAGGCAGAGGGAACGTAGAGATTGGCTGCATCGGGTGGCGGCTCTGATCCGTCCGGGACGATGATCGGAGAATCGTAATAGCGCGCGCCGAAGGTGATGCCCGGAATGTTGAACTCTGCTCTGCCGTGCGCCTCAAGATACTCGCCGGCGATGCGACGGGCCTCTGCACCTTCCGGGGTGTCGTCCTCGATCTCGGCCGCCGGCACAAACGTGCCTAATGATTCGGCAAATTGCCGCGCATAGCCCGTATTGCGCCTGGCGTTCGGCTGACGCTCCGCTTCATAGCTGGCCAGCAGATCGGGACTTGCTTTCGCCTTGACGACAGCGGCGAGCTTCCAGCCAAGATTCACCGCATCCTCGATGGCCGTATTGTAGCCAAGCCCACCGGCCGGCGTGAACAGATGCGCAGCATCGCCGGCGATGAAGATGCGGCCATGCTGGAATTTTTCGGCAACCAGCGCATAGCCCGCGATCCAGGTGCCATAGGACAGGATCTCGGCGTTAATTGGTGCGCCGAGGGCTTCCTGAAACATCTCCAACGCGCGTTCCGGCGTGATCTCGCTCTCGACTTCATGCGGGCGCAATTGAGTATGGAAGGCGAACTCGCCCTTGCCATCCACCGCGGCCATGAAGGCACGCCGCTGGCTGTTGAAGGTCACATTCATCCAGGCCGGCGGATGCGGCACCGCGCGATAGAAATCCGGGGCACGCAGATAGATTGCGAACATACGCCCGCCAAAGAAGTCGCGGACCGCGCCTTCTTCACCGGCATAGCCAAAGCCAAGGGCCTGCCGCACGGTGCTACGCGGGCCGTCAGCGCCGACAAGAAAGGCCGAGCGAATGCGATGCGTCGTGCCGTCGCTCACCCGCTCGATGTCGGCTTCGATCCCTTCCGCTGTCTCACTGAACCGGATGAGCCGCCAGCCGTAATGAACCGAGATTCCGGGCAGGGCTTCCGCATGCCGCCGGAGCACCTGTTCGACATATTTCTGCGAGACGCGATGGGGCAGTTCGGCAGCGCTCCAGGATCCCGACATCTGCGTGACGCGTTCAACCGCCTCGCGCGCTGACGGAAGTTTGAAGCGCGCGAGTTCGCGCTGCGCGTAGCGGGTAAAATAGGCGATGTCGGTTGGAAAATCGGGCGGAAGCCCCAAGTCCCGGACTTCCTGCGCGAAGCCCAGCCGCCGGAAATGCTCCATGGTGCGGGCTTGCGTGGCATTCGCCTGCGGATTGAAGGCGGTCGTCGCTTTCTGATCCACGAGAATAGCGGTGACGCCACGGCGCCCCAATTCATTCGCCAGCATCAACCCGCAAGGGCCGCCACCGGCAATGAGAACTGAACATTCGGCCGGGGGGACGGGCATTCCGCGATCTTTCGGCGCTGGAATTTTATGTGTCGCCTCTTGTCAAGCCAGCGCAGCAATGCCAGAAACGCAAGTTCATAAATGTGAACTAGTACGAAATATGAAACGAAATGAGAGCGCAGGTGTCAAGTCCCTGGATCGCGGACTCGACATTCTCGAATATGTCGCCGCCGCAAAGCGGCCGCCATCCTTCTCGCGGCTTCTCGTAGATCTTGGCATTCCGCGAAGCAGCTTGTTCCATCTGCTGAATAACCTGCAGGTGCGAGGCTTCATCGCCCGTGATCCTGTGACCGATGGATACGATCTTGGACCGAGCGTGGTGAGGCTGGTGAAGGCCGGACCGCAACCCTCGCTTAGCGATCATGTCCTGCCCTTCCTCCGCGAACTCAGCACCGAACTCAACGAGACATGCGGTTTTTACGTCCGCATTGATAATTTCGTGGAGGTGATCGCCTCGGCGATCAGCACGCAGGCGCTGTCTTATACGATGAAGATCGGCGCGCGGGCGCCGCTGTATGCAGTTTCAGCCGGCAAGGTCGTTCTTGCTGAGCTCGATGCTGACGCGTTGAAGCAATATCTGGCGGACGCTGTGCTCACCGCTGTAACGCCGCAGACGATCCATTCGAAG
>JAEYVN010000333.1 GCA_023431725.1 Pseudomonadota bacterium | reverse complement strand
CGGCCGAGTTCTTCGATCGGCGGCGGCATGGTGGCCGAGAAGAACAGCGTCTGCCGTTCCTGTGGCAGGCGGCTGACGATTTTGCGGATATCGTTGATGAAGCCCATGTCGAGCATGCGGTCGGCTTCGTCGAGGACAAAGATTTCCACCTGATCGAGCGTGACGGCCTTCTCCTGCACGAGGTCGAGCAGTCGGCCGGGCGTAGCAACCAGGACGTCGGAGCCATTGGCTGACGCGCGGATCTGGCGGCCAATCGGAACGCCGCCGATCGCCAGATTAACGACGCACTTCATGTAGCGGCCGTAGGTCTTGAAGCTATCGACGATCTGGCCGGACAATTCGCGTGTCGGGCTCAGCACCAGCACGCGGCAGGTCTTGCGCTCGGGGCGGCGGCGGTCATTGGCGAGGTGATTGAGGATCGGCAGCGCGAAGGCCGCGGTCTTGCCGGTACCGGTCTGTGCGATGCCGATGACATCGCGGCCTGCCAGCACCTGGGGAATTGTTTGCGCCTGAATGGGCGTCGGGGTTTCGTAGCGTTCGTCAGTCAAGGCACGGGCGATCGGCTCGGCCAATCCAAGGTCAAGAAAAGCGGTCAAAATTCAAACTTTCATGCAGCACGGTCGCTCGGCCCAAAAAAGGGACACGAACGCGTCGCGCGGGTTCAAAAGACATCCCGCGTGGTCAGGGCTGCCGGCTAGGTCAGGGAGGAAGGCGGGCCGAAAAGCCGAAACAATCGGTTTTCGTTCACGCGGCCCGCGAGCGGCAAGAACAGCCGACTCCAATGTGGCACCATATGGCGGGTTTGTTTGTTCGATTCAAGGCGGATAGCGCCATTACAGCAAGCGAATTGACAATGGTTGCAAATGTAACTATTGTCAATTGCACAACAAGCAAGAATGGGAGGATTACGATGGCCCATATCGACACCGCGCCGCGGGTCAAGCGGCAGGCTTCTCCCGCTGCCGTCACCGACAAGATCCGGACCGAACCGCTGGTGGACGCCGCCGAGTATATGTCCGGCTTCGGCAACTCGTTTGAGACAGAGGCACTGCCCGGTGCATTGCCCGTCGGGCGTAACTCACCGCAGAAGATCAATTACGGCCTCTATGCCGAGCAGTTGAGCGGTTCGCCCTTCACGGCGCCACAGGCGACCAACGAACGCTCCTGGCTCTATCGCATCCGGCCGACCGTGCGCCACACCGGCCGCTTCACGAAGATCGACCGCGGCTTCATCCGGACGGCACCGGAGCGCGAGGAGAGCGACCTCTCGCTTGGCCAGATGCGCTGGGGCCCTGTGCCGCTGCCGAAGGCGAAGACGACTTTTGTCACCGGCCTGCACACCATCACCGTGGCTGGCGATTGCGAATCCATGAGTGGCATGGCGGCGCATGTGCTGCTGGTGACGCAATCAATGGTGCGCGAGCATTTCTTCAACGCCGACGGCGAATTGCTGATCGTCGCGCAGCAGGGCGCTTTGCGCTTCCGGACCGAATTCGGCCTGATCGAAATTGCACCCGGTGAAATCTGTGTCATCCCGCGCGGCGTCATCTTCCGCGTCGAACTCGTCGATGGTCCCGCTCGCGCCTACGTCTGCGAGAATTATGGTGGCGGCTTCACGCTGCCGGATCGCGGGCCGATTGGCGCGAA
Source organism: Pseudomonadota bacterium (assembly GCA_023431725.1). Classification (GTDB taxonomy): domain Bacteria; phylum Pseudomonadota; class Alphaproteobacteria; order Rhizobiales; family Xanthobacteraceae; genus Pseudorhodoplanes. Next base: position 1,803 of record JAEYVN010000333.1, on the reverse strand, counting down.
TTGCCTTGCCAATCCGCGCGACTTCCTGACGCCGGTTGCGGCTTATGAAGACGTGGAAGAGCCTTGCACGCTTTACGTCAAATGGGGCGGCGAACTCTTCAAGACGGAGTTGCCGCATTCCCCGCTGGACGTGGTCGCCTGGCACGGCAATTACGCGCCCTACAAATACAACCTGAAACACTTCTCGCCGGTCGGTGCGGTGCTGTTCGACCATCCAGACCCGTCGATCTTCACGGTGCTGACCTCGCCATCGGATACGCCGGGAACGGCGAATATCGACTTTGTCATCTTCCCGGAGCGATGGGGTGTTGCCGAAAACACGTTCCGTCCGCCCTGGTATCATCGCAACATCATGTCGGAATTCATGGGGCTCGTCGAAGGCGTCTATGACGCCAAGCCGGAGGGCTTCGTGCCCGGCGGCTTCTCGCTCCACAATACCATGTTGCCGCACGGGCCGGATGTGGATGCCTTCGAGCATGCCAGCAATGTCGAGTTGAAGCCGGTCAAGCTCAGCAATACGCTGGCCTTCATGTTCGAAACACGATTCCGGCAACGCGTGACGAAATATGCTGCCGACCTCGAGGTCCGGCAGGACGATTACGCCGACTGCTGGAAGGGTCTCAAGAAACACTTTGACCCCAAACGCCGCGAGCCGCGTTGACGCATGAAACTTGCTTCCCTGAAGAGCGGCCGCGATGGCCGGCTTGTCGTTGTGTCGCGCGACCTGTCGCGCTTTGCCGATGCGTCCGCGGTCGCCCCGACGATGCAGGCCGCGCTCGACGATTGGGATGCGGCTCTGCCGCGTCTTACCGAACTCGCTGACGGACTCGAGTCGGGCCGGCACGCACATCAGCCGTTCGATCCGGCGAAATGTGCTTCGCCATTGCCGCGCGCCTACCAGTGGCTTGATGGTTCTGCGTATGTGAATCATGTCGCGCTGGTGCGCCAGGCGCGGGGCGCCGAGGTGCCGGAAACTTTCTGGACCGATCCGCTCATGTATCAGGGCATTTCGGATGTGGTCATTGGTCCGCATGATCCGATCCAGATCGCGGACGACGCCTGGGGCATCGATCTCGAGGCCGAGATCGTCGTCGTGCTGGGCGACGTGCCGATGGGCGCCACGCGCGCGCAGGCGACCAAGGCCATCAAGCTGATCATGCTGGTCAACGATGTCACCTTGCGCAATATCACAGGGCCGGAACTGGCGAAGGGCTTCGGTTTCGTGCAGTCCAAGCCGCCATCGGCCTATACGCCGGTTGCGGTGACGCCTGACGAATTCGGCAAGTCCTGGGACGGGGCCAAGGTCGATCTGCCGCTACTGAGTTTCATCAATGGCAAGCCGTTCGGCAAGCCGGTTTGCTCGATCGACATGACGTTCGATTTCCCGACCCTGGTGATGCATGCCGCGAAAACGCGGCCGCTTGGTGCAGGCACGATCCTCGGCGCTGGTACGGTCTCGAATCGCGACGATGATGGCGGGCCTGGCAGGCCTATTTCCGATGGTGGTCTTGGATATTCCTGCCTTGCGGAACAGCGCACGGTCGAAACAATTTTGCACGGCAAGCCGTCGACGCCCTTCCTGAAATTCGGCGATCGTGTTCGTATCGAGATGAATGACAAGGACGGCCGGTCGATCTTCGGAACGATCGATCAGGAGGTTGTGCGTTACACGCCTCCGAAGTAGCGATAACGAGAAATACGAGCCCGCAGCCAATGCGGGCCATTCATGGTTGGAAACGTATGGGTGGCTGATGGCCAAGGGCTTTGCTTCGACCGGCGATACTGCCGACAAGACCATCTCGT
>JAEYVN010000301.1 GCA_023431725.1 Pseudomonadota bacterium | reverse complement strand
ACCGGCAGAAGACGTGCGGACGCGCCGCCCACATAGCGATACAACGGCAAGCCGCTGGCGTTGGCGGCGGCCTTGGCGGTCGCCAGCGAGACGCCGAGCAGCGCGTTGGCGCCGAGCCGCGCCTTGTTGGGCGTGCCGTCGAGCGCGATCATCGTCTCGTCGATCAGGACCTGATCTTCCGCATCCATGCCGCCGATGGCGTCGAAGATCTCGCCCTCGATGGCGTCAACGGCCTTGCGGACGCCCTTGCCGAGATAGCGGGCCTTGTCGCCGTCACGCAGTTCCACCGCTTCGTGCGCGCCGGTCGAAGCGCCCGACGGAACGGCCGCGCGGCCCAGCGAGCCGTCTTCCAGCAGCACGTCCACTTCGACGGTGGGATTACCGCGGCTGTCGAGGATTTCACGGCCGACGATGTTGACGATCGCAGTCATTCTGGATTCCGGCTTTGGAGGGTCGAAGGGATTGGCGCCGCTTGTACAGCATCAATGCGGTCAGGCAAGAGTGCCGGCTTACCGCTGCGGACATGATTGAATCTGCGGCCGTCACGAGAGGTAGATGCTGGCGCGCTCGAAGGGAGCGCGCTAAGAGCCGGGCATGGCTCGCAACAAAAAATCCAAATCGCTTCCGGCATCCGGCCTGCAATCCAGCCTGCAACTCGGCCAGGCGACAGTGCTGCCGGCGTCCCCCGATCAGGCCGTCCTCGACCGGGTGCCGAACCCGCATTCCGACACGAGTTACGTAGCCCGCTTTACCATGCCGGAGTTCACTGCGCTGTGCCCGATCACCGGCCAGCCGGACTTCGCGCATTTCGTCATCGACTATGTGCCGAACAAGTTTCTGGTCGAGTCGAAGTCCTTAAAGCTCTACCTGAACTCATTCAGAAATCACGGCTCGTTCCATGAAGACTGCACCGTATCCATCGGCAAGCGTCTGGTTTCGTTGCTGAAACCGCGCTGGCTGCGGATCGGCGGCTATTGGTATCCGCGCGGCGGCATGCCGATCGACGTGTTCTGGCAGGCCGGGAAACTGCCGAATGGCGTCTGGGTGCCGGATCAGGGTGTCGCGCCCTATCGCGGACGCGGCTAAATCCTCTTGAGCTTTGCTCGAATACGCTACTTAGATCTTTGATACCGGCTTCGGGCGATGAAGCTGGTTGGCGCACACATAGCCGACCATTGCAATGATGACCGCTCCGGACACCAGCATCGGGGTAGTCCCGACATGGGCGAAGCCGACGCCATAGACGATCGGGCCGACGGCCTGCCCGAAAAAGAACGAAGCCGAGTGCAGCGCCATGGTCGAACCGCGCGCCGACGGCGCCAGTTCGGTCGCATAGACCTGGATGCAGCCGTGCAGCCAGTAGAAGCCAAATCCCAGCATTGCGAAATTGGCAAATTCGAGCGGCCATGGCAGGCGCATCGTCAGGATCAGGCAGAAGGCCGCCATGATCAGACCGCCACCGATCATCATCCTGCGTTCGCCGATCATAGCCAGCATCCAGCGCACAAAGAAGGTGTAGATCACGGCGCCGATGCCGAAACCGGCCAGTACGATTCCGGCGATCGATGCCCTGCTCTCGCCGGCCTCATGCAGCAGGGCCGCCATATGCGGGAAGATGCCGAACACCACCAGCGACTCGATGAAGACGGCGCCGAAGCAGTATTTGGCGAGCGGATTGCCGAAGATCGCCTTGTAGTTCGGGCCGAGCGTCGACAGGTCGAAGCCCTTCGTGACTTCCGGGGGACTCGAGCGAAAGCCGATCACGACCGCGACGATGCAGAGAGCCCCCATCGAGCCGACCACGACGAAGACCGCTCGCCACCCCGCCAGATCGCCAACGATACCAGCCAGGGACGCGCCCAGCAGATTGCCGGTCATGGTTGCCGCGAGCAGCCGTCCAATGGCGACCTGTCGCTGCGCAATCGGAATACGATCACCGGCCAGGGCGAGCGATGTCGGGAAAATACCGCCCGATGCGATGCCGGCGATGACACGGGATATCGCCAGAACGGTGAAGTTCGGCGCCGTTGCGCTGACGACTGCGGATAAGACGAGAAGCACCAGACAGATGCTCATCAGCCGTGTCTTGCTCATCATGTCGGCCAGCGCACCAAGCGCGGGCTGTACGATCGCATAAGGCAACGCGAAGGCTGTCGACAGCAAGGCGGCCGTGCCGACATTGACCAACAGTCCGTCGGCGATCTGCGGGATAACCGGATCGACCGAACGCGCGAACAGCGACGTCACGAAGACGAGCAAGGCAATGACGGCGAGTTCGCTGTTCTTCATATGGGAGGATCAGGTGTCGAACGGGCGCCGGTTGAGTGCGCTGTCCGCGTCAGCTTTTTGCGAGGCGGTCAAACGCCATCAATCTTGTGAGGAGAGATTCAAGGTCCTTCAGGGCAATCATGTTCGGACCGTCGGACGGTGCATTGTCCGGGTCCTGATGCGTTTCGATGAAGACGCCGGCGACACCGACCGCGACGGCCGCACGCGCCAGCACCGGCACGAATTCGCGCTGGCCGCCCGAGGATGTGCCCTGCCCGCCGGGCTGCTGCACCGAATGCGTGGCATCGAAAATCACCGGAGCGCCGGTCTTGGCGAGTTCGGGCAGCGCGCGCATGTCGGAGACGAGCGTGTTGTAGCCGAACGATGCACCGCGCTCGGTTACCATCACCCTGGCATTGCCGGCACCGGTAATCTTCTCGACAACATTCTTCATGTCCCAGGGCGCGAGGAACTGTCCCTTCTTCACATTGATGACGCGGCCAGTTTCCGCTGCGGCGATCAGAAGGTCGGTCTGCCGGCACAGGAAGGCCGGGATCTGAAGAATATCGACCACCTCGGCGACCGGCGCGCATTGCGAGATGTCGTGAATGTCGGTGAGCACCGGCAGGCCGAGTGTCGCGCGGATATCCGCGAAGATCGGCAGCGATGCCTCTAGGCCAAGACCGCGCGCGCCCTTGGCGCTGGTGCGGTTGGCCTTGTCGAACGAGCTTTTGTAGACGAGGCCTATACCGAGCCGGGTCGTGATCTCCTTCAGCGCCGACGCCATCTCGAAGGCATGATCGCGGCTTTCGAGCTGGCACGGTCCGGCGATCAGCGCCAACGGCAGATCGTTGC
>JAEYVN010000298.1 GCA_023431725.1 Pseudomonadota bacterium | reverse complement strand
GGCCTGCCGCTGCAGGATATGGAATTTGTGCAATTCCATCCGACCGGCATTTATGGCGCCGGCTGTCTGATCACCGAGGGCGCCCGCGGCGAAGGCGGCTATCTCGTCAACTCGGCGGGCGAGCGCTTCATGGAGCGCTACGCGCCGACGGCGAAGGATCTGGCCTCGCGCGACGTGGTCTCACGCTCGATGACCGTCGAGATCCGTGAAGGCCGCGGCGTCGGCAAGAACAAGGATCACATCTACCTGCATCTGGATCACCTGGCGCCGGAAGTCCTGCACCAGCGCCTGCCGGGCATTTCGGAATCGGCCCGCATCTTCGCCGGCGTCGATCTGACCAAGGAGCCGATCCCGGTCATCCCGACCGTGCATTACAACATGGGCGGCATCGCCACGAACTTCCATGGCGAAGTGCTGACCAAGAAGAACGGCGATCCCGACACCGTGGTGCCGGGCCTGATGGCGATCGGCGAAGCCGCCTGCGTGTCGGTGCATGGCGCCAACCGTCTCGGCTCGAACTCGCTCATCGATCTCGTGGTGTTCGGCCGCGCCGCCGCGTTGCGTTGCGCCGAAACCGTCGAGAAGAACGGCAAGCATCCCGAACTGCCGAAGGACTCGGCCGATCTTTCGCTCAGCCGCCTCGACAAGTTCCGCCACGCTTCCGGCGGCACGCCGACGGCCGAGCTCCGGCTCCGGATGCAGAAGGTCATGCAGAACAATTGCGCGGTGTTCCGCACCGGCGAGACGCTGGAAGAAGGTCACAAGCTCATCCATGACGTCTATGCCGGCATGCCGGATATTCACGTCACCGATCGTTCGATGACCTGGAATTCGGATCTCGTGGAAACCCTCGAACTCGACAACCTGATCGCACAGGCTGTGGTGACGATGGACTCGGCGCTGAACCGCAAGGAAAGCCGTGGCTCGCATGCGCGCGAAGACTTCCCCGATCGCGACGACAAAGAGTGGATGAAGCATACGCTGGCGTGGATGGACATGCAGACCAGCAATGTCACGATCGATTACCGCCCGGTCCACACCTACACGATGACGAACGACATTTCGTATATCGAGCCGAAGGCTCGCGTGTACTAAACCGAGAAAGCATTCGAAATGGTCGAACTCACCCTTCCGAAGAATTCCAAGGTCACCGAAGGCAAGACCTGGCCAAGCAAGCCTGGCGCCAAGAACGAGCGCGAGTTTCGCGTCTATCGGTGGAATCCGGATGACGGCAACAATCCGCGCGTCGACACCTACAAGGTCGACACCGACGATTGCGGCCCGATGGTTCTGGACGCGCTGATCTGGATCAAGTCGAACATCGATCCGACGCTGACTTTTCGTCGCTCCTGCCGCGAAGGCGTGTGCGGCTCCTGTTCGATGAACATCGACGGCATGAACACGCTCGCCTGCACGCGCGGCATGGACGAGATCAAGGGCACGGTGAAGATCTATCCGCTGCCGCACATGCCGGTGGTCAAGGATCTGGTGCCGGACCTGACGAACTTCTACGCGCAATACGCCTCGATCGAACCGTGGCTGAAGACCACGACACCGATGCCGCAGAAGGAATGGCGGCAGAGCGAAGGCGACCGCGCCAAGATGGACGGTCAGTACGAGTGTATCCTGTGCGCCTGCTGCACCACCAGCTGCCCGAGCTACTGGTGGAATGGCGATCGCTATCTCGGCCCGGCGGCGCTGTTGCAGGCCAGCCGCTGGCTGAAGGACTCACGCGACGAGGCCAAGGGCGAACGGCTCGACTTCCTTGAGGATCCGTTCCGTCTGTATCGCTGCCACACCATCATGAACTGTTCGAAGACGTGCCCGAAGGGCCTCAATCCGGCAAAGGAAATCGCCGACATCAAGAAGATGATGGTCGAGCGGCAGGTCTGATCCCGTCGGGATTCCAGCGTTCCATCGAAACAAAAAGCGGCGCCTCACGGCGCCGTTTTTTTTTCCAACAATTGCAAATTCGATCAGAAGCAGCCGTAGGCCGACAACGCGATTGTCATCTGCTCGGCCGTTTTCTTGCACACCGCTTCCAGCGACGGCTTGCCATCCGGCGTCTTTGCAATGTCGGTCCAGTCTTTGCGCGCTTGATCCATCTGCCCCTTCAATCTCGTCTTCTGCGCGGCCGGCACCGTATTGCTGATGCAGGCCGCCCACTTGGTCAGAAACTCATCGCAAGCTGCAACACCGACCGGATCAGCGGCGCGAGCGCCCGACGTTGCTGCAAGCGCAACCACAGCAAAGCCGGCCGCAAGCACGAGACGACGAAACATAGACTTCTCTCCATATGACATAATGGAGCTGCACTTCGTCGCGGATTCAGTCGAGAGTATGACAGCGAATATGGCCGCCCGTTGCGGAGGCGCGTACGAAATTTTGCGCTGGCACTATGCTTCATGCGCTAAAATGGAGAGCATGATGATCGATCATGCCGGCTTCTCCGTTTGCGACGATCAGCACTCGCAGCCGGTTGCCGCGACAACGGCGCGACCGGCATTCACGCGCATCGTCATCTAAAATTATGACGGCGCGTTGGTTCGCGATCCGGACGGACACGACATCGAAGCAGTGTGTGTGCCACGCGACGGCGTGACGGGCCCGCGCTCTAATTGCTTCCGTCACGCGAGGTCGCACGGCCGCCCACAGCCAGCCCCAGCGCTTGCGCCATGATGCGAAAGACATCGGTGTTCTCGAGCTGGCCGCGCACGGCTTCGCTGCCCGGTCCCATCGCAGTCAGCAGCACGTCCTCACCCGAATGCACGCTGGAAGTGGCCAGCCGCGGGCGGAACGGTTCGGCAGGAACCGGCAGGCCCGCCGCGAACATCGCAAGGCGACGACTGACATCGACACGCGACGGATAACCGTCGGCATCCGGCGTCGGATAATTCGGAAAGCCGGCCCGCGCGTAAGTGCGCACGCGCTCACGTTTTGGCGCATTCTGGGTGCTGTCCGTCTCGTCTTCGATGGTGCCGACGATGCTGACCGAATGGGTGTGATCGGCGATGACCAGCACCAGCGTGTCGTCGCCATGGGCCTTCGCCCAGTCCTTCACCAGCCTCACGACATTGTCGAACATGATCGTGTCATAGATCGCACGCTCCATGTCGAGCAGATGCGTGTATTTGTCGATCATGCCGGATTCGACCATCAGGAAGAATCCGTTCGGATTCTGCGACAGCACGTCGAGCGCCTTCGCCGTCATGTTCGTCAGATCCGGTTGATCGGGGAAACGCGAGACCGTTCCGCGCTTCAGAAACTTCCGATCCAGCACACCATCCATGTTGCCATTGGCGAACAGGCCGAGCAGTCGCCTGGTATCGTGCGGCACGGCGCGCAGTTCGGCGGCATTCGCAGCGAAAGCATAGCCGGCGTCCCTGAATTTCGCGATGTAATCGTCTTCATCGCGGCGCCTGGCGCCCGGCGCACCTATTGGCAGGAAATTGGCGGCGCCCCCGCCCATCAGCACATCGGGCTTGCCGTTGAGGAATTGCTCGGTGATCTGATCGTAGGCGGCACGGCGACGCGTATGCGTCATCATCGCCGCCGGTGTCGCGTCCTGGATTTCGGTATTGGTGACGATGCCGACCGACATGCCGTTGCGACGCTTCACCAGACTGGAAATCGTTTCGACCTTCGGATCGTCGAACGGATTGATCGAACGATCCGCATAGACGCCCAGAGCCTGCGCCGCCGTCTTGTGGCCGGTGGCATAGGCACTCGCGGAATTGGCCGAATCGGTGATGATCGAATCCGTGCCGGCGGTCGAGACCAGCGCCATGTGCGGCAT
>JAEYVN010000261.1 GCA_023431725.1 Pseudomonadota bacterium | reverse complement strand
TTGCTGCTTGCCTGCGCGCCGACCGATCCCCAGTACTCCCGGCATCGCAGTTGCGGTCGCCCGATCGCCGCCGGTGATGAGGTCAGACTGCTCAAGCCGGGTACGGAGGAAGAGGTAACACCCGGCGAAGTCGGCGAGCTTGCCTTCCGCGGTCCAAACACGCTGGTTGGCTATTACAACGATCCGAAGGCCAACGAGGCCTGTTTCACCTCCGACGGATTTTTCCGCTCCGGCGACCTGCTGCGCGCCGTCGAGGTGAACGGGCAGATCCACTACGCCTTCGAAGGCCGCATCAAGGACAACATCAACCGCGGTGGCGAAAAGATCGGCGCCGAGGAACTGGAAAATCTGATCGCCGGTCATCCCGATATACTGGATGCGCGGGTGGTCGCGATGCCGGACAAGATTTACGGCGAGAAGGTGTGCGCCTATGTCGTGCTGCGGCCGGGACATGCCGCGCCGAGCGTCAAGGCACTGGGCGAATTCCTGCTCAAGGCGGGACTTGCGAAATACAAGCTGCCGGAGCGGATCGAAAGCATCGCGGCGTTCCCGGTCACGCGGGTCGGCAAGGTCGACAAGGTCGCAATGCGCGCGGATATCGCAAGCAAGCTTGCGGACGAGGAAGCCGCCCAGGCCACCGTTCTGCAGGAGGCAAAACAAGCATGAGCCTGTCGCTCAAGATCGCGGTCGTCGGCGGCGGCCCGGGCGGGCTGCTGTTCGCCAAGCTGGTGGCGCGTGCGAATCCCGGTTGCCGGATCGACGTGTTCGAGCAGAATCCGTCCGATGCGACCTACGGCTTCGGCATTGTGCTGGCCGATGTCGCCCTCGATTTCCTGAAGGACGTCGACAACGACCTCCACGCCGATCTTCTCGCGGCATCCGAACGGCAGGACAGGATCACGCTGTATCACCAGCGCCAGGCCGTGCCGATAAAGGGCAATGTCTTCCTCGGCATCCCGCGCGTGCGGCTGCTGAACATCATGCAAGGCCACGCGGCCTCGCAGGGCGTCAACATCGAATACGCCAAGCGCATCGATACGCCCGACGCGCTGTCCGGCTACGATCTGATCGTCGGTTCCGACGGCGTCAACAGCGCCATCCGCAATGCGCTCCAGCACGATTTTCAGGCGGTGGTGGAACCGCGCGTCAACAAATGGGCTTGGTACGGCACCCGGCGCCGGTTCGATTCCGTTGAACTGATCTTCGAACAGACCCGATACGGTATCTTCATCGCGCACAGCTACCGCTATGCCCCGGACCACGGCACCTTTGTCATAGAGTGCCATCCCGACACCTGGAAGCGCGCCGGGCTTGATACCAAAAGCGACGACGAAAGCCGCCGCTTCTGTGGCGAGATCTTCTCGCGCTATCTGGACGGCGAGGAGCTGATCTCGAACCGCTCGCTCTGGTTCAATCCGAGCTTCGTAACCTCGAAGCGCTGGCATTCCGGCAATGTGGTGCTTATCGGCGACGCGCTGAAGACGGTGCATCCCTCCATCGGCTCCGGCACCCGCATGGCCTATGAGGATGCGGTCGCGCTGGCGAAAGCGGTCAATGAGGGCAATGGCGACGTTGCCGCCAGCCTTGCCGAGTTCGAACGCGCGCGCCGGCCGGCCGCCGATGGCTTCCAGGACGCCGCGATGCGATCCATCCTTTGGTACGAGACGGCAGAGACACGCCAGCACATGACGCCGCTGGAATTTGCCTACAGCTACATGATGCGCACCGGCAAGGTGAACCGCGACCGGCTGCGCAGGATCGATCCGGATTTCCTCGCCGCCTATGAAGCAGAGGTCGCGTCCAAGGAACTGGCCGGCTGACGCGAGGCCCCTCCGCCGCGCCTATTGTGTCTGCAGCCGGTATTGCTCGAGCGGTCGTCGCAGCGGGTCCGGGATCAGGATCGAACGGCGCTCGACGCGAGACACGATGATCGGCGTCACGCGCGCGACAAACAGATCGCGTGCGGGGTCGGTTATGCTGCGGCCGGTGATAGCGACATCGAATGTGCGGTTACGGATGTCGGTCACGAGACAGGTCATGTCAAAGACCTGCTCGACCTCCAGCATGTTGAGGAATTCGAACGAGAGCGCCTTGACCGGAGAATCGAAGCCGAGCCGCTTCATGCCCGCGAACATCGGTTCGCCGAGCAGCGTCGACACGAACCACTGGTAGGCGGACAACGCAAACTCCGAAAAGTTCGGCGTGTAGACGACGCCGGCCGGATCGCATTCGCCGAACTTGACCCGCCGCCTGATCACGACAGGCTGCGTCGAAATCAGTTTCTCCGAAAAGTCCAAACCCCGCCTCCGCGCGCACAACCATCCGTCGATCGTCGTCTGCGGCATCGAAGGCCATCGACAAGCCGATGCTTGGACGGTATTGTCAGTTATTCAACGATAAAGACAAAACAAAAGAACACAAGGGAGGAAGCCATGACAACATCTAGGTTTTCGCTGGTCGCCGGACTGGCATTCGCGGCGCTGCTGCCGCTTTCCGCACAGGCTCAGTCATCTGCCCAGGAGCCGGTGCGGCTCGGCTTCCTGTCCTCGATGAGCGGCACGTTCGGCGTGCTGGGCGCCGAACAAAAACGCGGTATGGACATCGCGCTCGCGCATCTCGGCAACAAGCTCGGCGGCCGGCCGATCAAACTGATCGAAATGGACGACAAGTCGAGTCCGGTGGAAGCGGCGGACGCTGCCAACAGGCTGGTCGAGCGCGAAAAGATTCAGGTCGTGACCGGCCTCGTGGTCTCCAACTCGATGCTGGCGGCGATTGATCCGCTGCTGAAGAACAATGTGTTCGTGATCGGCGCCAATGCGGGGCCATCGCAACTGGCAGGTGAGAAGTGTAACCAGAATTTGTTTGTCGTCGCGTTCGCCAACGAACAATGGGGCACCGGTCTCGCCGACCACCTGAACCGGGCCGGCGTGAAGCGCATGATGTTCCTCGGCATGGATTATCAGGCCGGCTGGGACCACGCGAAATCCGTGGCGAAGAACTTCAAGGGCGAGAATCTCGGCGAGAT
>JAEYVN010000231.1 GCA_023431725.1 Pseudomonadota bacterium | reverse complement strand
TCACATGTGCTGCAGCGCCTCGCAGCACGTCTCGAAACTTAGTCGAGGCTGCCGCAAGCCTGCTCGTATGGGACGCAACTGCAACTTCGATCTCGACAACATTTTTCGCGCCATGCGCCCTGGCGGCGTCGGCCAGCACTTTCAGCGCCGCGCGACTGCCGCCGATCACAAAGGCCACGCCAGGATTGATGATCGCGATCGCAGCGCCATACGTCCCGCACAGTTTGTCAATTGTTTCGCGGGAGAGACCACGAACGAACAACATCCCATCACCCGGCGGGCTTACAGCGTCCATCGCCTCGGCACGGCGCGCGACAAGGTCAAGCACATCCGATGCGTCAAGAAAGCGGGCGACGCCCCAGGCCGCGACTTCGCCGACGCTGTAACCGGCCACAATGAGCCGGTCAGGCAAACTCTGCCGCAGAGCCGCGACGGCCGCCAGCGCCTGTAGGGCGCACAGAATCTGGCCGACGCGATCGTGGTGCAGGAAGCTGCTATTTTCTGTTCGAACTATATTGCGAGGATCTCTCCCGTCGAGGAGGGTGGTTGCATGCGCAAACAGACCGTTCGCCTCCGGCGCATCTCCTGTCAGACCAAACATTTCGGAATGTTGGCTCCCCTGCCCGGAACACAGGAGCGCGAGCGTCATGATCCGCCCTCACATCGGGAAAAGCATCGCGATGGCTATCGCCATCGTCACAATGCCCACGACTGTGCTGGCGATGACCATCGATCCCATCGTGGCCGAATCGAGCCGGTAATTTACGGCAAAAAGAATTCCAAAGAACCCGGAAGGAACAGCCGCGAGCAAGATGGCAATCCGTGCTGTGTCGGGTGAAACCGGGAGGGCGAAGACGACGACGGCTGCCAGCAGCGGGCGAAGAATGTCTGCGGCGGTCGTCGCTCTGACGATGCGCCAATCAAGATGAAAGGGCTGGGACGAGAGAATGAGGCCGGTCAGAAAAAGGGCGACACCGGGCGCTGCCTGCCCGATCAAACGCAGACAGGCGCCGATGACGTCACCCGTCTGCAACTCGCATAGCGAGAACAGAATGCCGAGAGCGGGCGCCAGAACTACGGGCTTCGTAAGGGCATGCCACAGCGCGTTCGACACGCGCTTCGCAGGTGTCACCGCAGCATCGAGGTCCTTTTGCATCGATAATTCGACAATGATGAGGGACAGGGGGCTCACGATGATTGATCCGCTGGCCAAGGCGATCGCGAGCGGGACGGCGCCCTGCGATCCGACCACGGCGGACATGATTGGCAAACCAACGCCGGCCAGATTCGGGAAGGCGATCGTGAGCGCTTGAAGTGACGCGTTGGCCTTGCTCTCTCCGAAAATTCGGGTCGAACCGAAATACCACCCTAGGAACAATGCCAGCATGACGCCCCCGAGGATTGCAAAGAGCGGCGCCTGGGCGAACATCTCGCTGCGTGGGGCGGAGGCCGTTGCGATGAACAGGGAGGCCGGCAATGCGAAGTTCATCACAAGCGAATTGAGACTGTCGACGTGCTTGTTGTCGACGACATGGAAACGTCCGGCCGCAAACCCTAAAGCGAGGATGAAGAAGATCGGGGCCAGCGCGAGGACGATTGCGTGGGTCATCAGCAGGTCCTCTCCTCATGAGCATCGACAAAAAGCGTCATAGCGAGGAGATCGGCCGACCCGCCCGGACTCAGCCAGCGCTCGACAAAATCATGATGAACTGTCTGTGCGCGTATTCGCCACTCCGACGCGCCGACGCCGCCGTTGTCGAGAAAGCTGCGCGTTGCCTGCTGCGCAAAGCGAAGACCAGCCATCCCGCCACGGTGTAGAAGATTCGTGTCTTCCAAAGCCGCAATCAGTGCGAAACAGGCTTCGACGCGTGCGGGCTCGGAACGTCCCGCGGCCTTGCTAGCCCCCGCACGCAAGGCCGGCAAGCCAACTTTATAGACGCTCGGAAATCCGCATGCCGCTTCGACGCGCGCACCGCCGGCGCCAAAGCGACGCCGGGCACCGTTGCCATGACTATGCAGCAGCACCGGGCCGCCGACGATGTCGGCGCCCCAGCGCCGCGATACGATCAATCCAAGTGGCAGGTCAGACTCGAACCAGCCGGCCGCTCTTGCACCAGCGGCCGCACAAAGCAGACCCATGCCAAAAATCGCACCGCGGTGGGTGTTGATACCGGCCGTTGCCGTCAACATCGCGGCCTCCGCTTCGAGGCCGATGACGCGCAAACGCCCCATGTCGCAATTGCCGGCACCCGCCTCCACGAGCGCCTTCAGATACGGCGCGATCGCTGTAACGCTGGCGCGGAAAGTAGCGGCATCCATGTCCCGGTGACTGCCTGAATCGATATGGCTGACGAGGCCGGGTTTTGGAAAGGTCTCCAGCTCCAGGATGAGCGAACGGGCGGCCGCGGCCGCGATCGCATGCGCATCGACCGCCCGAGGCGCTCGCTTCGGCAAGGGATATGCATGTGCCGGGACAAGCGTCATGCCGCCACCTGACCGGAAAGAAATCGGCTCGTCTCAAGCAAGGCGACGCCGCTCGCCGCCTTGACCAGAACTTCCCTTGATCCGGCATGGAGCTCCCGCCAGTTGACGGCGGCGCCGTCGTGGCGAACGGCCTCGCCATCGATCCGCATCGGTGCCGATCGTTCGATTTCGGCAATGCTGGCGATAACACCGGCGATGTCGGCGCCGCTGTCAAAACGCAAGAGCAGATCGATATCGGAGGTCTCGGTTACGTATTGGAGGCCCGTGAGTGCCTGCCAGGCCAAGCTGCCGAACACTCTCGCATCGACACCGCGCTCCTCAGCAAGAGCGCAGATACGATCCAGGGTCGGCCGCCAGGAGCGCGGGGCTGCCTTTCGCGCCAAGGAGAGCGAGGGCGGCGAGGCGATGGCAATGATGTCCATGGCCTGCATCATTGTCGACAGCCGTTTCTTGCCGGCCATCGGCGGCAGGGGAAGGCCCAGGGCGAGCCCCTGCCCCTCGCCCGGCGAGGCACGGCGACTGATCAACGGCCACCCGCGCTCGGCCCAACGTACCACCAAAGGCTCGAGGGCTAGATCCTCGCGTGCTGCGACGAGCGATCGCCACGCCGCAGGACAAACGTAAATGAAGTCGTGCCGGCGCATGGTTCACCTGCTCTGCAGCGCAAGGGCGCGAACGCGCTCGGCAATGTCGTACGCTTTCAGTCGGCCATGCCGCTCTTTGCCGACGGCATCGCGGCGATCCGCCGCGTCCGGCAACGATCGCAGTAGCGACTCCAGTTGCGCGGCCAAAGGCTTGGCCGTGTCCCAGATCATGTGCACCGCACCGTTCTGCGACAGGTTCTGCAATCCGGGCGCAAAAACCGGCGTGGACTTCGCCCGGTCCTCAAGCACCTCGATCGGTACTTTGGTGACCTTCGCCATCGAAGGCAGATCCATCACCGCGGGGGCGGCGCCCGGCAGACCAACCAAGACGCGTGTTGCGAGAGCGGTCGCGAGAAAGGCTCCCGCGGCGGAGTGGCCATAAAGAATGCCGATGGTTGGCCGACCGTGGAGATCAGCATAAATGAGCGACTTGGCGAGATGCGACAGAAACTCGTTCAGCCCAAGCAGTTCATCCCGCTTGCTCATCCGCTGACTGTCACTATCCACCAGCACGAGAATGGGACCGTCGTCCCGCCCGATCGATTCCAGAACGGTTTTAGAGAGCCACACGGCTTTGTCGACGCCGAGCGGGGTGCGATTGGCAACACCGATCACCAATGCCTCGCCGCCCGATTGCAGCGTTCCGGTTCCAGCGAGAACGCCGCCACCCTGCGTCACGCGGTGTCCGGCTGGAAACAGGGCAATGAGAAGCTCATCGAGCGTCATGGCTGAACCTCGCGACGTTGTCGGCCAAAGCGATGAATTGATCGGCGGGTAACTCCGGGACCGCCGCCGGATCGGAAATGCCTTCGGCCTTCCAGATGTCGAGCCCGTCCGGACAATCGCCAAAACGCTGCAACCGGCTCTCTAGCCGCGTTTGCTCGGCCCTCAAATGCTCGAGGCTGAACGTCGACATCGACGGCAGCAAACGCACAGCCGCGTCCCGGAAGGCCTGTATCGTGTCGTCAACAAAGACGTCGGCACTGCCGATAAGACGCCGGTGCTTTCCACCCATCGTGCGCCACACCAGCGCCCTGTCCTTCGAATCGAACTCCTCGACTCCCCGGTTTGTCTCAATCACTTCCGGCCCCGAGACGGCGATACGTCCCTGTTCCGACACGATAAGCGCCGAACAGCACGCAGCAATAAGGCCGCCGCCGCCGTAACAACCGGCGCGTCCGCCAATCAACCCAATGACCGGCACGCCTACGAGACGGGCTTCGATCACCGCTCGCATGATCTCGGCGATCGCCAACTCGCCGGCATTCGCTTCCTGCAGGCGCACGCCGCCGGTGTCGAACAGGATCAGGACCGGCACCGTCTTGGTGTCGCGCGCGGCGCGGAGAAGTCCGGTCAGCTTGGCGCTGTGCACCTCGCCGAAAGCGCCACCCATAAAGCGGCCTTCCTGCGCAGCGATAAAGATCGGCGCACCATTCAGGCGGCCCCTCCCGACGACGACGCCGTCGTCAAATTGCTCGGGAAGATCGAAGATTTTCAGATGCGGGCTGACTTCGCGCTGCTCCGGTCCGATAAATTCAACGAGGCTATGCGCGTCGACGAACAACCGTACCCGCGTCCGTGCTGACGCCTCATACCAGCTGAGCGTTTGATCCGCGACATGCGCCGCTATTGGATTTAGGGCTACGGTCATTGATCGTCCTCCTCCATCAGGCGTACGGCCTGCGCGAGGCGGAGCGAAACCGTGTCTGGGCGCGCGCCTCCGTCGTTGATTGACAGCTTCAGTCCACCTGGCGAATAGCGTTCGACAAAGTCGGCAATCACCGCTTGCCAGACCTCCCCAAAGCCTTCGGCCTGGGTCCTGATCTCGACCAGGCATTCGGTTTCAGACATGATGCGTTCTGCGAGCACCTCAAGATTGCCGGATGCGACGACGCCGATCAGCGCCATTTTCTTGCTCCCCTTTGCCGGCTGGCGAGCTGTGTGCCTATATGTCAGGTCTTCCATGGCTTTTCCTCACCAGTTCCGGAATTTGGACGGCGGCGCGTAGAGCCCACCGGACCAATGGACGAGGTCCTTGATGGAACGGGCCGCCAGCATGTTGCGATTGGCATCGAGCGGATCGATGCCGATATCTTCGGGCCGACGGATCACGCCGCGCTCCCGCAGAGAATTCATCATTTTGGCATCTCGTCCGCGGCCCACATCGGTGTATCCGGCAACGCCACGTATCGCCTGCTCGCGCTCATCCGCGTTCCGGCAGAGCAGAAGATTGGCGATGCCCTCTTCGGTTACGATATGCGTGACATCGTCGCCGTAGATCATCACCGGTGCGAGATCGAGCTTAAGCTTTGACGCCAGCTCCAACGCGTCGAGCTTCTCGACGAAGAGCGGTTCTTTCTTCTCGCTGAAGGTCTCGCCGATCTGCACCACCAGTTTGCGGCCACGGCGCAATAGTGGATCACCTTCAGGATCTGCCTCGAAGCCCGCTTGCAACCAGGGTTGACTTGGATGCCGACGACCGCGGGCATCGGCGCCCATGTTCGGCGCCCCGCCGAATCCCGCGATGCGCGACGTGGTCACGGTCGATGAATTTCCTTGCAAGTCGATCTGCAAGGTCGAGCCGATGAACATGTCGCACGCGTAGAGGCCCGCAACTTGAGAAAATGCTCGGTTGGAGCGGAGCGAGCCATCGGAGCCGGTGAAATACACGTCCGGCCGCGCCCGGATATAGCTTTCCATACCCACCTCAGAGCCGAATGAATGAATCTGCTGGACCCAGCCGGATTCGATCGCCGGAATTAACGTCGGATGAGGATTGAGCGCGAAACGGCTCGCTGCCTTGCCCTTCAATCCCAGCTTTTCGCCATACGTCGGCAACAAAAGCTCGATCGCAGCCGTACTGAAGCCGATGCCGTGATTAAGCCGCTGTACGCCGTAAGGCGCATAGAGTCCCTTTATCGCCAGCATTGCGGTCAGGATCTGACCTTCGGTGATCTGCGCCGGGTCGCGCGTAAACAAGGGCTCCACGAAAAACGGCTTCTTCGCCTGGATGACGAAGTTGACCCGATCACCCGGAATGTCGACGCGTGGCACAGCGTCAACGATCTCATTGACCTGCGCTATCACGATGCCGTCTTTGAAAGCAGTCGCCTCGACGACCGTCGGCGTGTCTTCGGTATTCGGCCCCGTATAGAGGTTTCCATCGCGATCCGAACTGACCGCAGCGATCAGCGCGATATTCGGCGTAAGATCGATGAAATACCGCGCGAACAGCTCAAGATAGGTGTGAACCGCGCCGAGCTCTATTTTTCCGCCAAAGAGCATGGAAGCGATCCGGGCCGACTGCGGGCCGGAATAGGCAAAATCGAGCTTCTTGGCGACACCACGCTCGAACATGTCGAGATGCTCTGGCAATACAATGCCCGACTGCACCATGTGCAGATTATTGACCTTCGTGGTATCGACTGCGAGCAGCGCAGCCCCGAGCAGATCAGCCTGCTTTTGGTTGTCGCCCTCGAGGCAGACGCGATCGCCCGAATGCACGACCGCCTCAAGGAGCCTGGTCGCGTCTTCCGCATCGACAATCTTGCCGGTCGCAAACTTGGCTCCCGCCTCGAGGCGAGCCTTTCGCCCTGCTTGACCAATTTGCCAGTTCGTGTTCATGCGCACACCTGTATGTCGTGCTGGATGTCCAACTCTGCCGGAAAGAGCGGCGGGCAGAGACGAGGATCGATCGACAATCCTCCGCAGCCCGCCCTCATCGGTGATGTTTAGTTGCGCGCCATTTCCGCGGCGCGGCCGCGAACGGTCCGTGCGGCTTCCGTGATGAAGGCCGCCACTTCCCGCGGATGCGATTCATAGACAGAGTGGCTGGCACCCGAGATCTCGATCGTCTTGCTCTTTGCCCGGGCGTAGTAGAAGCGCTCGAGATCGGGATTGATGATCTGATCGTTACCCGCAACGATCCCCCAGCTCGGCTTGGTCTTCCAGGCGGCGGCCGTCAGCGGGGTACTAAAGACGCTGGTTGCAGCCAGCACCTGCGACCGCGCCGCAAACTCGGCACGCTCGCGCGGAAGATCCGGTGCGAACAGCTTCGGGAATTCGGGCGGGTTCAGATATGTGTAGCCATCTGGCGTGACCTTGATGGCACCGGGCGTCTTGGCAAGAACACTTGGCATTTTCTTGCCGAGTGCGCCCTCGTCTTCACCGACGTCCGGGGCGTGAGCCGCGACATAGACCAGACCGATGACGTTCGGATGCACGCCAGCCTCGGTGATAATGGAGCCGCCATAGCTATGGCCGACCAGGAGCGTCGGACCATCCTGCAGATCGAGAATGCGCTTGGCTGCGGTGACGTCCGCGCCGAACGACGTTTCCGGCTCCTGCACCATGGTGACATGGAAGCCTTCGCGCTTGAGAATTTCGTAGACGGGCTTCCAGCCCGACGCGTCAACCCATGCGCCATGCACCAGGACGATATTCTTGACCTCCTGTGCACTCGCCGGAGTACCCGCAGCAACCAGCGACAGAGCGCCGATGCCGGCCGCCATAGATTTCAGATAGCTCATGTCCTACTCCTGCCTTGAAATCGCAACCGTCCGAGGTTGCGCGCTTCGAAAAGCAGGGCGTCAAAGTGCCTGGACCAGTTTCGCCCTTTCCTGAGCGAGAGCGCCGATGGCAACCGTCAGCGTGTTTGACGATGGCCATTTCCGATCCAGTCTTGATCACCTGCTGAAGCGGACTATGGAGCGGCCACGCCGTCGGCTCTATCTGACTTGGGTGCAAATTCCTCCCACAATCGGCCGACACACTCATACTTAGGTTTAGGTCGACGGCCGGCAGGCTATTTCGCGTATGGTGTCGTCAACTGCAGCTGTTCAGCCATCCGCACGAGATCTGCAAGTGACCTCGCCCCCATCTTCTTCATGATCTGGGTTCGGTGCGTTTTCACCGTCGAGATCGCAATGTCGATCCGCGCTGCAGCCTGCTTGTTCATCAGGCCTGCCGTCACGAGCGTCATGACTTCTCGCTCTCTGGCGCTCAGTGTTTCGAAGCGTGCCACAATATCGCTGGCCTGCTTTTGATCCTGAATGCGCGCCGCGTTCATCGCGGTGGCTCGCGCCACCGCATCCAGCATTTCCTGTTCACGGAATGGCTTCGTCAAGAAATCGAAGGCTCCGGCTTTCATCGCCTGAACGGTCATCGGGACATCGGCATGGCCCGTCATAAAAATGATTGGGGCCCCAACACCTGACTTTTGCAATTGCGACTGAAACTCGAGACCGCTGACACCGGGCAAACGAATGTCGACGATGAAACATCCGACGTCAGTTAGGGATTTCTCACCCAGGACGTCCGCTGCCGATCCGAATTCCTTGGCGGACATGCCCACCGACTTGAGCAAATCAACAAGAGAGCGTCGCATGGACGCATCATCGTCAATAACACAAACATGGCAATTGACTTGCTCCTTCCGGTCCGATCGCTTGGCATCGCGTCGCGCTCCATCCTGGGAGGGTCGCGATGTATTTGCGCTTCTTGCCAGTGCTTCTTCCGTCATGACAGATCACCTTTCGCACGAGAACCGACTGCTCGGTCAACCGAAGCAAGCAATTCCGCCGCGTCATACGGCTTACGGAACAAACCATGATGTCCCTCAGCCGCGGCTCGCCCATAAGTGGTTTCTTCTGACCGACCCGTGATGAAAATGACCGGAAGGTCCGGGCGTCTTTCACGTGCCTGACGGCACAACTGAAAGCCGTCCGTCACCGGCATCCCGATATCGGTGATAAGGCAATTGACCACAGCGAGAATCCCGCTTTCCAGGAACGACTGCGCCGACAAGAATGCATTCGCAGAATAGCCTGCAGATTCGAGCAGATCTCGTGTCGATTCAAGGAAGCGCGCATCGTCGTCGACAACCGCAACAACCCCTCCGTCATTCTCGGTCATTTCAATGTCTTTCCGGTTCCACGGGCATGCGTTATCGGTATCTTCAGCCTTTCAGCGGCTCGAGCGAGATCGGCGATGGACGGCGTTCCTAACTTCTGCATTATCTTACTGCGGTGAATCTGGAGCGTGACCTCACTGATTCTAAGTTGCGCAGCTGCCTGCTTGTTCAGAAGACCGCTGGCAACGAGAGGGAGCACTTCTCTCTCGCGGGGCGTCAGCGTGGCAAGACGTCTTTGGATCTCACGCAATTCTGATCTTTCGTTGCGCGTGTTACGATCCAGCTCAATCGCAACATCGACCGACCTCAGAAGGTCCGCTTCCTGGAAGGGCTTTGTAAGGAAGTTGACCGCACCGCGTTGGATCGCGTGTACCGCAGAGGGGATGTCGCCATGTCCCGTGATAAACACGATCGGCGGATGCGCATTAAGGTCGATCTGCTTTTGGAATTCGAGGCCGCTGATGCTTGGAAGACCCACATCGAGAATGAGGCATCCGGGCAGATCTGGCCGCGCAAAAGAACAATAGCTGGCGATTGATCCGAACGCGACACAAGGATAGCCCGCGGCTGTCAACAGGTCGGTCACCGCCAAGCACATCCGCCGATCGTCATCGACGACAAAGATCATGCAGTCGCTTCGCGTCGCCTTATCGCTCTTTTTCTCGTTGTTCATTCAATATTGCCTGCCCATTTCGCACCACGGCGGGGCATGAACGCGATCCCGCACCTTATATAACTGCGAACGAGCACCTGGCCATAATAGATAGACATTATAGACGAGCCCTGATCGGCGCGGCCCCTCCCCCACCACTCCGCGCACCGCAGACCGCAGACCGCAGACAATTGACAGGAAAGATGAGGGTAAGGACGTCTTTTCGCTCACTTATTAGGCGTCGGATAGGGAAAGTCTCCGGAGTCCCGGCCTACGGAATGATCGGCGCATGGACGTCCGAATTGCCTCAGGATATAATTGAATGACCGAAGCAATCTTCGGCGATTTCTTAGGTCGAGGCATACCTCGCGACACAATTTGATATTTGTAACGTTGATTTCGTACCACTGCGAATCGCTAACAATTGATCGTACCGACAAGGTCCATTCAGGCGATGTTTGATCATTGGCGAAACACCATGCTGGCCGTTTTTAACGCGCTTGACCAACACGGCCGATATGGGCGGCACATCGCGCTTGGGCTTGCTGGCACCCTCACTGTCATAAGTGTCACGGCCATCGTCTCGGCTCTAGACTTTAACCTGCCGATAGCAATCTGCGCCTTGTTGCTGATTATTGTTCTTCTGTCCCTTTTTTCCAGCATTGCGTCCGCTGCGATCTTTTCAGTCGTCGCTGTCGTTTGCCTCAACTACTTCTTTGTCGCACCACTTTACAGCTATGCCGTCGACGCGCCTCAGGATTTCATGGCTCTCGCCGCTTTCCTGACCTCATCATTGGTAACATCCACCCTGATCCGGCGGAATCGTACACTTGACCAAGTGCAAAGCGCGCAAGCGCATCAAATTGATCTCGCCAATTTTTTGGCGGAAGCTCAGAAGCTAAGTCACACCGGGAGCTTTGGCTGGGATGTCTCGAGCGACCACCTCATCTGGTCTGACGAAACCTTTCGCATCTTCGGCGTTGAAACGACCATCACACCCTCACGTGAAATAGTTCTCCAACGAGTGCACCCGGACGATGTGCAAAACGTGCGCGATACATTCGAACGCGCTGCACAGACGGGCGAGAACGTAGACATTGAACATCGCCTGCTTTTTCCTGACGGCACAATCAAGCACCTGCATGTTGTCGCGCACGCAACATCCAATGATGCTGTGGCCGTTCGGTTTGTCGGCGCTGTCATGGATGTTACCGCGCAGAAAGAAACCTATGCCGAACTAAAGCGCGGCGAGCAACGCTATAGGCATCTGTTTAACCTTGTTCCCATTGCGCTATTCCAACTCGATGCAAGTACACTGAAGGAGATATTCACTGAATTGCGCAAATCCGGCGTAACTGACCTTCAGAAGCACTTCGATGAAAATCCGGAGTTCTTGTACACCTGCATGTCAGCCCTGATTTATCAGGAGGCCAACGAGCGCGCTGTCCGGCTCTTTGGCGGCAAGGACGCCAACGATTTCATCGGCCGCTCTATCGGCCGTGGGTGGAAAGAGCGCCCGGACACATTTCAACGAGCGATGGTTTCTCGGTTCAACGGCGAGACTACCTTCGAAGAGGAAACAAAGATGACCACGCTCGACGGCAGGGTTATCGATGTCCTTTTCACAACCGCACGCCTCGGGCTAACAGGCAATGTGACGACAAGTGTCATCGGAGCAATCGACATCACAGAGCGCGTTCGGGCCCGAGAGCAACTGCACCAGCTTCAGGCCGACCTGGCACATGCCTCGCGCGTCACGATGCTCGGAGAACTCACCGCCTCCATCGCACACGAAGTGAACCAACCCTTGGGAGCTATCGCGGCGACAGGAGCGGCGAGCCTGCGATGGCTCGATCAGCCCAATCCGAATCTTGGCGGCATCCGCCTGCGCATCGAGCATATGATGGAGGACGCACGGCGGGCCGCCGACATTATTACGCGCGTCCGCGCAATGGCGACAAATGTGGTCCCTGAACGACAGCATGTGGAGATGGATGATATCATACGTGACGCACTGCTCTTTCTGCGACAGGAGATAGCGTCACGGTCAACGATCGTCACACACCGAGCGGAAAGTTCCGCCCCGCCGATATTCGGCGACCGCACTCAACTGCAGCAACTAATCGTCAATCTTTGCATTAACGCAATCCAGGCTATGCAGCATCCCTCCAGCGCGCAGCGCAAGATTGCGATCAGCACCACCGTACCAAGTCCAGACATTGTTTGTTGCCTCATCGAGGACAGTGGGCCAGGCGTTAAAGTCGATTATCTCGGTCGAATATTCGATAGCTTCTTCACCACCAAGGATGGCGGCATGGGAATGGGACTCGCAATCTGCCGTTCTATTGTAACATCCCACGGGGGCAACATCACGGTCGATAACAACAGCTCACTCGGCGGCGCTCGCTTCATGGTCACGCTGCCTGCGGCAGAAGCGCAGGCGCTGAGTGCTTAACGCTTTTCCGCTGCTTGTCGTAGCTGGGCCTGCCCAACGCGCGAGGTGGTTGAAATGAAGTTGCAAATTCAATCCATCGTGCTTTGCACGTTCCTTAGCATCGCATCTGCGCACTCCTCCAATGCTCAAGCCGAGGAATATCCTACCCGACCGCTGCGCATGCTGTATGGCTTTTCGCCCGGAGCCGATATCGGCGCAAGGCTCTTCACGGAAAAACTCGCCGAGCGGTTGGGACACCCCATTGTTTTCGAGAATGCCGCGGGCGCCGCAGGCAATATTGCAGCTGACCAACTGGCTCGCGCCGAACCAAACGGCTACACCCTTGGAATATTGACGGGTGCAAACATCGTTCTTCGACCGCTGCTCCATCGCGCCCCGCCACACGAGGCGCTCGAAGCGCTAATCCCAATCAGTCTGACCTGGCGCTTCCCCGCTTTGCTGGTTGTCGGGAAAGACGCAAAAATGAAGGATTTGCGCGAATTGATTGCGCGTGCAGAGCGAGCTCCCGGCGAACTGACGTTCGGCCATCTTGGGACGGGGTCCGTTACCCACCTTAGCGGCGAACTCCTCAAGTTCAGAGCGGATATTGATATCCGCGGCGTACCCTATCGGAGTTCATCCGCGCTTATTTCAGACATTATCGCCGGCAGGATCGATATGGCGTTTATACCGCCGTCCACGGCCATCCCCCTTGCGAACCAGGGCAACATCCTTGCACTCGCAACAACGTCGCAGAAGCGCACACCCTTTGCTCCGGATCTACCAACCATCGCTGAACAGGGTTATCCCGGCTTTGAGGTCAGTGTGTGGTTCGGCGTCTTCGCTCCTGCCGGAACGCCGCAACAGATTGTGGACCGCCTAGGCACAACGTCTCAGGCGATTGTCGCAAATTCGGACATGGACAACCGACTGCAGCAGCTGGGACTAGAGCCGGTCGGAGGAACGCAAGCCGAATTTTTAAAAACCATTGCGGATGAAAGGATACTTTGGAAGACGATCATAGAGAAATCGGGAATCGCTCCCATAGAGTGAGCCACCCCGACACACTGCTCTCATTCAGGCAAGTCCGCGGACGGTATCCGGCTAGGCAGGTCGCGACAGCGCAATGCCTTCAATCATCTTTCCGACATTCGCTATCGTTGATTATGAATATCTCCGGCGGTAGGCAGTCGGAGTTTGACCAGTCGCTTTACGAAATGCCGCTGTAAACGAACTGGTTTCGCTGAAACCGATCTCCAGGCCGATTTCGGTGACGGAGCTGGAAGCATTTGCGAGCATGCCTTTTGCCCGTTCGATCCGCCTCATACAATGATAACGACGCGGCGGAACTCCAAATGCCTGCTTGAAGGCGCGACAAAAGTAAAAGGGACTCAAACGGGCCAGCCCAGCGAGTTTGGCGAGCGTAATCGGCTCGTCGAGATGTTCTTCAATATAGGCTGTTACAGCCCGGCGCTGCCATCCGGCCAGACCGCCTCGTGCGGCAGTCTCTTTCGTCTCCGCTCCCTGGAGCGCACGAACTAGCTCATGGATCAACACCGCGTCCAACGCAGAGAGGTAGCATTCTTCGACCAATCCTGCCTCGATTGCCGCTGCAATTTTGGTGACTGTTCCACGCAATGCCGCATCTTCGAAAAGCATTTTCGGTCGCAATGCGGCCTTTACGTCCAGGCCTGCGCGAGCCGGATTTTTGGCCGGATCGATATAAAGAAATATGATGCGTGACTGCACACGAGGCTCATACGATTCTCGGTACTCGTAGCCAGCTGGCACAAAGGTCATTTTGTAGCGCACATCGCGCAGCTTCGAGCACGGCAGCCCCTCGACGTGGGTCTCGCCATCCTGGCGCTCGCCCTCCTCATGCGCAACGAGAAGGTGGGCACTTTCCTTGAAACGAAATTCGCACTTCTCGCGCCGCGCCACCTGCACGATCTCGACGCTAATTCCGTCCCAAGCCGCCCCGCTTCGTTTTGCACTGCTTCCGGGGGCGATTTGAACGTTCGGTAAAGGCGCCCTTCGATGAAGGTCATCTTCCATCAGATGGGCATAGGCGCCTTGATGACGCACCATTTCACTGGTGACCGAAGAAATCGAAAGCATCGCTAGCACCCCGTTTTTGGCTGATGGCCGGGCCAATCGCCCGTGCGACACCGGCTTTTTACGACCAGAGGCGCTGGATTGCTGCATTACGAAGGTCTAGCTCGGGCGTATCTTGGGCTTGCGCACTCATCCTCAGGTATGAGGCCGATCCTCCATTGGACCGAAGATCGCATTCGAAGCGGCCATCTGGACACAGGCGGCCGTCTCACGTGCCACCGACCCCAACGCCTACACGGAAGACAGAGAGCCCGTAAAAAGGGCCATCCGCGCCCTCAGAGAACACCGCAAACGAAGAGCAAAACCGCGACCGCCAAAAACCCGACAAGCAGAGCTAGCGAGGTCAACAGCCCGGTCGAACCACCCGCGCCCTCCGGGGCGAGGTCTGCCGCTAATCACGGCTTATCAGCCACGTCTCCACCGCGCTCATTGCGACGACGCCTTTGCACGCTTGTCAATCTCAACCGTTGCAGTCATCCCGGCAGCCAACACAAGGTCAGCCGGCACATCATCGATATGAATTCGGACCGGTATGCGTTGAGCAAGCCTAACCCATGTAAAAATCGGGTTGACGTTTGCGATCCCTTGCATGTTTGGCTGCGCGTTCGAGACACTGATCGCGCGCGCGATGCTGTCGACGTGACCTCGGAGAACTTGCGGGTGACCCATGAGCTTTATCCGGGCGGGATCGCCCTCCCGGATTGGCGCAATAATGGTTTCCTCAAAATATCCGTCGATCCAGAACGAGTTCACATCTACGACCGAAATTGCGTTAATGCCAGCGTTCGCGTAATCACCGCGCTGAACAAGCAGGTTTGTCACGTACCCATCGACCGGCGAAACAATGCGGGTACGAGCGAGATCAACCTGCGTCTGCTGCAACTGAGCCTTAACCTGCGCAAGATTTGCTTCGGCACCCAGTTGCTGCGCATTCAGCGTTTCGAGTTGTCGCTGCGCCTGATTGAGGGTGTCAACTGCCGATTGCACGGCGGCCTCTTGTTGGCGCAGTTGCGACAGATACTGCTGCGCATTCTGAACCGTTCCCGTACCCTCGTTGGCTAACGACGCGTAGCGCGTCGACTGCTGTTGCGCAAAGACGAGCGCGGCCTCCTCCCTGGTCTTTTGCGCCTTGCTTGCACTGATCTGCGCTTGCTGCACGGCTATTTGCGCCTCAATGCTCGCAATGTTCGCTTGGGCCTGCCGCACTGCCGCCTCAGCGCGGCTGACAGCAATGGAATAATTCGTTGGGTCGATCACCATCAGCGAATCGCCCCTTTTTACAAATTTGTTGTCGCCGATCGGCAATTCGACGATGCGCCCTGCAACTTCCGGAGCAATAGTAACAACATAGGCGCGAACGGTTGCATCGCGTGTCCAGGGGGATCCCATATAGATCCCCCACATCGCCCATCCCAGCAACCCGGCCACCAGGACCGCCGCCACTGTGGTCAAAACCGATGCTGCAGGCCGATATCCTCCGGTCCGGGATACGCGATCGCTCGTGCGCGGCTTGGGCGCCTCCGCCTCGACGACACGCTCTTCATCGTTCTTTTTGTTTCCCGTTGTGGTCATGGCTGCCTCGCCGCAATAAGTAAAACCCAGGATGAGAGAATTATGATGTAAATGGCGAACACGAAGAGCGCCGGGTGCCACACAAAACGCAACAGCCCTGCGCCATCCGCAAGTCGGCGCACGGCGACCGTAACGAACCACGCAGCGACCAACATCAACGCGATTGGCGCAACATAAACGCCGAACAGATCGATTTCGGTGAACCTCATGCCATTAACTCCTGATCACGGTCCATCTCACGTTTCGAAAGCAATTCCGCCAGGACGTTCAGCCGGACCCGCGCCCGCAGGACCGTGTTGTCATCCTGTAGCGTTTCGCCCAACTTGATAATGTCTCTGTCAAGTTGATGCAGCCGCTCAACTGCAACCGCATATTTGCCTTGAGCAAATGCCTTGAGTGCTCCGTCTAGTGTTTCGCTCAACCCAAGCAGCGCGACAGATTCTCGGAGATGGATGATCTGATTACCGACCGATAGAACTACCAGCAATCGTCCACGTTGCTGCAGCGCTGCATCCGGCATCGCCGCAAGCCGCGCCCAGGTGCGATCCTCCCAATCCTGTAGAACGGGCGGCACCTTGGCGACCGCAAGACGGCGCAAATCTCGATTTGCGAATACAATCAAGCGGCGCGCTCGGAGCGCAGGAGGAATGGGAGGAAATAGACTGAATGACATCGCCGCCACAATACAGGCCACCAGCAGCGCGAGAACGAGATTGTAGTACTGCAACGTGTCGTAGGTCATCTGGTTTGCGGGCGCGAGAAGCGGCATGAATACGAGCAGCATGGCACCCAGCACACCAACAACGGCTTTATTCTTGAAGTACACGGATGCAAAGGAAACAGGGATGAAATAGAGACCGATAGCGAAGCTCAGGCCGGCAAAGGATCCGAACAGCGGCAACACGGCAAACTTTATGACACCTGCGCCAATGACGGCGCCAGCAGCGCCGATCCCCAATATGATCGCGGCTTCATATGCGCTGTCGCCTCTTGACGACAGCAGCAGGACCGCAATAGCCGCAAACAACATCGTTGCAGAACCCGCTGGCCACGCGGTCACAACCCAGAACATCTCCAAAACGACAATCATTACGAAGACGCGCGCCGCGTTCACGAAAGCTGGCAGCCAGTCCGGTACATGGAGGCTAAAGCGGTGTCGCGGTGGTGAGCCATGCGGAGCATCAACCAGCAGCGCAACGCCATCGAGGGCGCTTGCGATGCCGCATAATACCTTGGCCGTTTCATCAGCAAGCAGCCGAGACGAAGGAGCCTCTGCGGGAAGAGCCATAAGCGTACGGGCGCTACTCGAGAATTCACTTCGTGGAATTTCCGGGTGGTCCACCCACTCGACCGTTTGGTCCAACTCACCCGTCGGCTTCAGCCCCGGCTGAATGCTGCGGAGCATGGAGTCAGCGCCTTGCCGAGCGACTGTTACGGGCAAATAGCTCAGGTGCATCGCTGCTTCGCGCCAACCGTTCAATGCGCTGATCAAGCCACTTACAGCAGCCTGCATGACATGCGTCCCCCGGGACATAGCACTCGATTCGCCCTTGACCTGATCAATCACCGGATCCAGCGCGGCCAGCCGTTGCACGAAATCGCGCATTTCGTTCTCGGCACTCGGCGACTGCATACCGACATTCTGAAACATACGCAGGAAGGCCGCTGTGATATCGGCTGCGAGATCAGCAAGCGAAGCCGCGAGGTGCCGGCGCGCCGCTTTTTGATCTGTTCCTGCAAAGACGATAACCGCGCATATGATGCCGATGCTGATCTCGGTGGCACGGTCAACCGCAAGCAGAAAGACGTCGGGGCCCACTCCTCCGGTCGCACCGAGCATGCTGGCGGCGACGAGTGCAGCAGTGTAGCCTGCAAGCGCCGCGGAATAGGATGCGTAGTTGCGCAAAATCGTTGCGCCTGCGGCGGCGAGAGCACACCATGCCGCCAGCAAACCTAGAAATGCCACGCGATCCTGCGCGAAGAGCGCAGTCAGCACAACGATCATTGCGGCGCCGATCACTGTGCCGATCATTCGATACCAGCCTTTGCGCAGCGATGCTCCAAGTTGCGGCTGGCACACAATCGCTGCCGTCGTTCCGGCCCACGCGGGATTCTCGCACTGGAGCCAGAAAGAAATGAAAAGCGCCAGACTCACCGCACCCCAGAAACGAAGTGCGTAAACGAGTGGAGCAGCGACGACCATCGCAGGGTCAACGACCGCGCCTTCGGATCGACGCATCGCCAGATCGCTATCCATCGCAATGTTTGCCGCTGATGTTCGCATGCATAACTTCCAGTGCGCATCCTGATCCTATTCAACCCATCAACCGCAAGGGTGCGGCCTGCTGGAAATGATTGGCATCCCTAAAAACAATTGCGCCGCTCCAAGAAATCGGCGAGCAAAGATGCCGGGCGCCGGCGCCCAGCATCCATGGCTTTCGCTCTTGATGGTGACGCGCAGCTAGGGCAATTGCTTTGCCTCTGTCATGCAGGCTTCATATGCCTGGTAACGGCCACGGTGCGCATCAGGATCATCGTCCGGATAGGCCATGTGGGCTACCTTGGTGCATTTGATAATTGCAGCGCGACGTTCCGGAGTCACTTGTGCATACGACTGCGTCACGAATGCTGAAAGCGTCGCGCCGACTAGGATGGCCAACAACGCCTGGCTCTTGAGCTTGCTCATTTCGTGAAACCTTTTGATTAAGGATCGACCATCGATCCATGCCGCGATCATAATGATGCGTTGAGCGCTGTCTTGATTGCCCTTGTCACACTATTGATGGATTGCTGCGCCGTTATCGACGCTCACCGCAATTCGACATCAATGCATGACATTCTGGTCGGGTCACCGCGGCGCTTTGCGGCCGTTGTTCTTTATTCTTTGCCAGACGCATAACAATATCCGGCTGACCCTTTCCCTGATGGTGCGCCCCCTGACCGGCGGCTCTCTTCCCATCCTCAGTCCAATGCACTCAGACCAATGGCTGAGGCGTTCATACCCTTGGAGAACTGACGCACCGATTTTCCAGCGTTTACCCTCCTCTCCATCAACGGCACACCGCCCTTGAGCAACAGAGGATCCAGTCATGCTGAAACTCGTTCATACCTTCGCTCTCGCAGCCACCCTTGCCTTTGCAAGCACGTCCGCATTTTCGCAGGTCACAACCGGTTTTGACGGCAACACCAAATACGAGGAAACGCTCTCCAACTTCCCGAACGAAAGGGATTCCCGCGGTGCGGTCGAGCATCCTGTCGTGAAGCACAACGACGCAGTTTACGCACCGAATGGAACATATCTGGGCTCAGACCCTGACGCGAACGTACGCCTGGAGCTGCGTCGCGATGAGTGCATTTCAGGCTGCTGAAATGTTGCCTGTCGGGTCTCGGGACAACGCCTCGAGACCCCCGCAACTTCAGTAGACGGCCGAACCCAAACTGGAGGACAGCATGGCGCGAAGGAGGGATCCTTTGCTGCGCGTTGATGAGCTGCGAAGCTCATATGGGCGTATTGAGGTCCTGAGGGACGTCGATCTTCACGTTGCGGAATCGGAGATCGTCACCGTATCGGGTCGAATGGCGCGGGCAAGTCGACACTGATGCGGGCGATTTCGGGGATCCAACCGATTAGCGCGGGTCGAATACAGTTTCGTGACGAAGACATTACGACAGCGCGCGCATCTCGCCGCATCGAAGCAGGCATGCTCAATGCCCGGAAGGTCGGCAGTTGTTCGCGCCACTCAGCGTTGAAGCAAACCTCCGGTTGGGCGCGTATCGCCGATCTGACTCGGAAATTGAGGCAGACCAGGCACGCATCTACAGCATGTTTCCGGTCTTGAAAGAACGGCGGACAATAGCCGCCGGCCTCCTGTCGGGAGGGCAGCAGCAAATGCTCCGTTATTGAGATATTGCGGGTCTACGACAAGTTATATGGCCGAAAACCACCAAGCCCGAAGGGACCTCGAAGCGCCACACCCACCTTTATAGGAAAGATCGAGGAAGCCTATCGAGATCTGCTGCCAAAGGGCTTTGGCGTCGGCAAATCCAAAGCAACGCTCGACCGCCTGATCAAGCTTTTAGCCGCGTCTGCATCTCTGTGAGACCAAGGTCCATCGCCTCCAGTCCCTAATTGGATCGGTTTTTTCGGAACAAGCTTTCTTTAGCGCATTTTTCTATTCCAATTCACGGTGGCTGCACCCACGTTGCATTCGACACGCGCGCGCTGTGCTACGCCGTATTGATTGTGCCTTTGCCTTCGCAACGCGAGCGCCTTTAGTGCGATAAGGCCCCTCGCCGCGCTGCGAGCACCGGCCTTCATAAATGAAGGGACACTCCGTATGAGCTCGCGCAAACTGAAGGCATCTAACAATATTTTATCGGCGCCCGACGACTTTCGGGGAGTGAGCGTGTGGGTTCCTGTCGGCTCGCTGAAGGAGAATCCCAATCCGACGCGTGTTCACACCAAAAAGCGAAGCGCTCTGCGAGCTGTTCGTGTCACGCGAGGCGTTCCCGCACACGTCCGTTCCGACAACGGTCCTGAGTTCGTGGCTGAGGCCCTTCGACAATGGCTCGCGGCCGTCGGAGCCAGAACCGCTTACATCGAGCCGGGCAGCCCGTGGGAGAATGACTATTGCGAGAGCTTCAATGGCAAATTGCGCGATGAGCTGCTCAACGGTGAAATCTTCTACACACTCAAGGAGGCGCAGATTGTGATCGAGAGCTGGCGAAGACATTACAACACGGAACGTCCGCACTCCTCTCTTGGGTATCGACCGCCGGCACCAGAGGCCTTCGTCTGGCACGCTCCAAAGGAGATAGGCAAAATGCAATCGCTAAACTAACATCCCAATCGGACCACCCTCTGGGGGCCAGTCAAAGGCGGGATATAAGTTCATAAGTGTTTTGGAGTTTCCTGCGATGCCCATCACCGTCAATTCAATAAAGGAATATTCGTTTTCGAAGGACCGCTCTGAAGTCATTCTGACGTTCACTGGCAAGTACATCACAGAGCACGATCTAATAATCCCGATTGACACGCTCAACGACTTCGTTGACGCGTTGACGCACGTTCGCGATCAGAGCCGAGAACAATTTGGATTCGAATCAACCAAGCCGCAGAAATCGACGGAGAAACCCGAAAGCAGCAAGGGTCAAACGCAGGCGGCTTCTTCGGAAGAAAGCGTCAGTGTTATGAAGCCGAAATCGTGGACGGTCGCGACTGACCGCGAGAAGAGCGACATGGTCGTCGTAATTTTTGATTACCAAATGCCAACCCAAGCGGGCTTCGGCTTGGATCCAAAAGGAGCCAAAGAACTCTCAGAGGATATCACTAAACATGCCAGTGCGCTTTTGAACGTAACCGTCTGAGCGATTAGAGAAAACCGAAAGGCGATTTTGACTGACTTTTCCACGCGCCGTATGCCGCGGCCGGTTCTCTCGCATCCCTGATACAAAAAAATCTTGGTCCGGTCAGGGAGCGCGCGATGACGGAACATCGAATATCTGTATTGGACGGTTCTGAGACCAGCGACATTTGAAGGCGGCCCAGCCGTGGTGTTAGTAGTATAGCTTGCCGTCGCGACTTGCCTCACGACCTTCGACGGCTCCAGTAACGACGATACATTTTGCGCCGACGCCTGGATCAACGGCACCAGTCACGTGCCTTCATTGAGCGGCGACACCAATTCACATCAGTTCAATACGTCACTGTCCTTGCACGAATTCCGTTCGCGAAGCTTTGCCTCCCCGCGTTCATTCGCACCATCGGCAATACTCAAAGCTAATGCCACAAACTCCGATCCAGCAAGTCGCCCCCCGCCCCGAGACGGCCATCGGACGACAAGCTTTCGAACCAAAAGGTAAACGACCGTGGCCGCCTCGACACAACGTTTTGGCGAGCAACTGCGGCGTTCAAGACGCTCAAATCATGGGAGAATTTCGTCAAGGAGCAGCAAAACCCAACAAAAATAGGGTTTTCCCCCGCGCCAGAATTTCGTCGAAAAATCACTTGCCGCAACCTGAGGGGGTATATACGTTTTATTTACTTCTAAGCCTTGTGGAATCGAGACTACAAGAAGACTAGGAATAATTGCAGATTTTCAGACATTGATTTTGTGTGTTGGGGATCAGTCCATCTAGCCCCGTTGAAGTGAGGCTGTCTGCCGTCGTCTGAGCAATTTTGCTCGCCGATGGGAAATTCAAAATTTCAAAAGCTGCTCGCGGCGCAGCTTGTAACCCGAAGAAGCAATTCTTCGGCAACGTAGTTGTGTGCGCAAGGTTCATGCTGTGTACCTCATTACACATTGCAAACGTCGCGCTAGAGGGAGACATCACGGTCCCCTCGCACTCGCGTCGTCATCATCCGAAATGACTCTAAAAGCGCGCGATTGCTTCCGTCGCGGTTTGAGGAGTCCTCAACGCGTCTTCTGCTGTCGATACAAATCGCGCGCGCGGAACGCTCAATACACGTGTTTCGCCGATTTCATCGCAGCCAACGTCCCACTCACCTTTTTTGTCGTGAATGTTGCGCCGAAAGGGCGCAACTGCGGTGGAGTCGCCCAATGATGAATATGATCGTAAGAAACGTCGATCCGGTCGCGAAGAATGATTTTTACAAGACCAACGAGAACACCGTTCTCACGATTAACAGTGCAATTCTTGGCCTGCTCGGCAACGACACTGACAAGAACAGTGACCCTCTAAAGGTCAAGCAGATAAACGGGCAGGAACTCGGAAGCGATAACACCATCACCATAACGCTCGCCTCAGGTGCCAAGCTTACAGTCAATTCGAATGGCACGTTCACATATGATCCGAACCATAAATTTGACTATTTGCAGAATGGCCAGAGCGCGGTTGACACGTTCACCTACAAGATTTCGGATGGAAAGGGCGGCTACGACACGGCTTGCGTGAACATCAACGTCTGTGGCATAGGCGCTGTTGATCTTAAACCGCTTGCCAAGAATGATTCCGATCAAGTAACCGAAGGCACAGGCCCGACCACAGGCAACGTGATCCTCGGGGGGCCGGATCCCGATCCAGTTTCTGGTCTCCAAGGCATACATATCGCCGATTTGCAGGGCGATGGGCCCGCCATCATCCGTAGCATCACGCATGAAGGGGTAACCTTTACGCTCAATTCCGCGAAAACCGCGGTAGCCGTCAGTGGCGCGCCTGCTGGAGCTTGGTCTTACGATAATTCCACAGGCACGCTTTCGATCACGACCGCGTTGGGCGGCACTCTAAAGATCAACCTGGACGGCGACGCGAGCACAGCCAACCGGACGCCCGGCTATTACGAATACACGCCTCCCGCGAGCGCGGAGCATTCGGAGGGATTGTGGGGCGTGTCCCTCGGGGACCCGCAACTGGGTTACGGCGAAAGCCTGTCCACATGGCTAAGCTTCTTCAACGGTGGGATTTCGCTCAAAGCCATCAACGTCAACGGCGGCGAAACATCCTTCGCCAAGAAGGACGTTGCTTTCAGTCTCGACGGTGTTGGCTACCGCTATGGCGGCATTGGAGTCGCCGGATCAAACGGCCGCGACGCGGAGACCGATTTCGTAAGTCCGGGCAAGGCCGAAAAGATCGTAGCCATCTTCGATTCACCGATGAGCAAGGTAACGATCGGCGTCGCTGCGCTGTTCGGACCGGAAGGCGGCCAGGCCGCTCCCTATGATGCACCTTATACCGAAAAGCTGATCTGGAAGGCCTACAACGCTTCCGGTGTCCTGATCGATACCGGAAGCGTTTTTGGTACACGCGACGGCCTTGTCGAGTTCACGATCAACGCTTGCGGCGATAGTCAGATCAAGAAAGTTGAGCTGATTCCGGCTGAAAACTCGCCGAATGCCGCTGCCGGCGGCAACGAATCCGATTTCCTGCTGCAATACATCCAGGGTCAGTGTCTGGATTCCGTCCACGACGTCTTCACTTACAAGATTGAAGACACCGATGGCGATCAGTCGACCGCAAAGCTCACCATTGCGGTAAATGACACCAACCCGATCGCGAACGATGACAACAATTTTGTAGCAGAGAAGCTGTCAGTCTCCGGCGGAGTGCTCGGCAACGATCAACCCGGCCAGGATACTGACGGACTGGCCATCCGTGAGATCACCCATAACGGTCATACCTACACGCTGGCCAATACAGATGCGGCCGGCAATCTACAGATTCAAACCGCGCTCGGCGGCACGCTGAAAATCAATCTTCTGACCGGTCTCTACACGTATCAGGCGCCGGACATCCCTGGCTCGAGCGCAAATGAACAATTCGTTTATCTACTGGGAGACGGCGAAGGTGTTTGCGACACCGACCCAGCAAAACTGACGATAACGATCACTGCGAACAACTACGCACCGACAATCGTCTCTGCATTCACCGCGGTGTCAGAAGAAGGCCTTCCCGGAGGAAACCAAGACAATGTTGGCTCTCCGGACACGACGAACCTCGCAATTGTTGCGGGGACGATCACTGCGAATGACCTGGACGGTGATGTTCTGAGCTACACGCTTGGTCTGCCTGAGACGGTTCTTAATTCCGGCGGACAGGCCATTTCTTGGTCAGGTGCGGGTACAGGAACTTTGATCGGCACCGCAGGGCCTTTGGGTCCGACGGTAATCACCGTGAAGATTGTGGCTGGCGGATCGGGTGGCAATTACACCGTCACTCTTTCTGGTCCCATCGATCATCCGATAACGACCGACGAAGACGCGCTTAATCTGGTCGTTCCGGTTTCGGTCTCGGATGGCAACACCTCGGCGCAGGGCTCACTGACCGTAAGCATTGAGGACGACTCTCCGACGGCCACTGGCGCGATTGCGTCGATTTCGGTTGATGAGGACGAACTGAACGGACTGCTGGTCGACGATAATTCGGTTGGCATCCAGGACGGCGACGCGATTGGAGACGAGGCCACCATCACTGCTGGCCAGCTTCAGGCGATTGTGAGCCCGGGCGCCGATGGCCCGGTAACATTCTCCCTGAGCGTGCTCAATGGCACGAATGTGGTCACCACCACGGGCGCCAACGTCACGTCGCATGGCTATGCCGTAAAGTACGCCAATGTCGGCGGCGATGTGATCGGTTTCGCCGACGCCGATGGTGATGGATCCTTTAGCGGATCCGAGAAGGAAGTCTTCCGGCTTCATGACAATGGCGATGGTTCGTTCCTGTTCGATCTGCGCGATCAGATCGACCACGCACCGAATGCAGGCGACCAGGGGACCCTTGCGATCAGCCTGACCGCTGCGATGAAGGCCACCGACAGGGACGGCGACCCGGTCAACTTTGGACTGGGCGCCATCCAGGTCACAGTCGAGAACGACATCCCGCTGGCAACGGCAGCGATCGTGTCGATCCACGTCGATGAAGACGACATGACTGGCTCTGGCGGAGGCGACCTGTCGACCGGCAATACCGACGGCGATGGTGTCGGCGATGAAGCCATCTTCACCAATGCGCAATTGCAGACCTTGGTGAACCCCGGTGCCGACGAGCAGATGACCTTCTTCCTGAACCAGCAGGCAAGCGGGATTGTCGTCACGGCTTCTCCCGCGAGCGGCGGCCATCCGATTTTCTCGAAGGGTGCGCTGGTCTGGTGGGGGGTCGACTCCGATGGCAGCGTCGTCGGCTATGCCGATGACAACTCGAACTTTGGCTTCGATGGTGGGGACCGCGAAGTCTTCCGCATTACCGATCTGGGTAATGGTGACTTCAAGTTCGACCTGAAAGATCAGCTGGACCACAACGTAAATTGGGCAACCGGAAGCGGCGACGCCAAGATCCTGACGCTCGACGTCACCACGGCGTTCCAGACCCACGACTTCGACTTTGATCCGGCGACACTGGGATTCCGTGCAATCCAGGTCGTGGTCGAAAACGATGTACCAACAATCGTCTCAGAGCCCGTGCTATTGGGCACTGTCTACGAAGACGGTCTCAACAACAGCCTGTCGGTCGGCAATCCGGAGGGCGGCAGTCAACCGACCTCCCTCCTCTTTGGGGCGTCGGCTCTGGCCGGTACCGTTCAAGTGGGGGCCGACGAGGATCTTACCTACAGCTTCGACCCCGGGATCGACGGCCAATCTGCCGGCGTTACATCAAACGGCTCAGTCGTCACCTTCCAATTGATCGGCAATACGCTGAGCGGCGTCAGTGCGGACGCTCGCGTGGTGTTCACGCTGGTCAATAACGGCAACCAGACCTTCACCTTCACGCTGCTGGATCAGCTCGACCACGGCCCGCTCGACAGCGGCCTGGGAGACAGTGAACTCCTCAGCCTCAGCCTCGCGAATGTCTTCAAAGCCACCGACCGCGACGGCGATGCCGTCACCCTCTCCGCCCCAATAACCATCAACGTCGAAAATGACGTGCCAGTCGC